>DASPKB010000166.1:0-4374 GCA_035628315.1 Gemmatimonadales bacterium
TGCCGCCAGCTCCTCTCGAATCCGTTCGAAGATGAGCACGTTGGCGTCCACAGCGATGCCGATGGAGAGCACCAGGCCGGCAAGTCCCGGCAGGGTGAGCGTCGCATCGAGCATGGCCAGCGCGCCGAGGGTCAGCAGGACATAGAGTCCCAGTGCCACGACGGCCAGCGCTCCCGCCAGGCGATAGTAGAGCACCATCACGACCACCACAAAGAGGATCCCGACGATGCCGGCCAGAATGCCCGACCGGATGGCATCCTCGCCCAGGGTGGGTCCAACCTGCCGCTCTTCGATGATCTTGAGTGGGATCGGAAGGGCGCCTGCTTTCAGGGTCAGCGCAAGGTCCTGGGCTTCCTGGAGGTCCTTTCCTCCCATGGTAATCTGGCCGTTGCGGCCAATCCGGCTTTGAATGACCGGAGGCCTGCCCTGCACTCTGCCGTCCAGCAGAATGGCCATGTAGTCGCCCACATGTTTGCCGGTTTCCTCACCGAACTTGCGCCCACCGGCGCGGTCCAGCTCAAACGTTACGATCGGGCCGTTGGTCAGCTGATCGAGCTGGGCTTGCGCGTCGACCAGATTACTGCCGGTGACGATGCTCTTTTCCTGGAGGGCATACAGGAAGCGCACGGGCTGCACCCCGACACTGGTTGGTGACGCACTCCATCGCAGCACGATCCCGCGCGGCAGATGCCGGGCCACAGCCGGCAGGCTGAGCATGCTGTCCACCCGGGGAAAGGCGGTCTCAGGAACCGTATATTCCCCCGGAACGCCTCCCGCTGCCGGCTGAATCAGTCCGGCGAGCACGCCGCCTCGCACGGCAGCAGTATCTTTGGCCGCGCTGTCCTTGGCACCGGCGCGGGCAGTGTCTCCGCCGAGCAGCTGCTGCACAGCCGATGGCTGGTCGGCCTGCGCATCGCCCTTGACGCCGAGGCTTCGAAGGGTCCGGTCCATGGCCGGAATGGCCTTCTCCAGCGCAGCCGTTTCATCGGTGATCTTGAACTCCAGGAATGCGCTGCGCTGCACGATGGCCTTGGCCCGCGCCGGATCGGTGATGCCCGCCAGCTCGACCACGATCCTCTCGTCTCCGACTTTCTGAATGACCGGCTCCGTGACGCCGAACTCGTCGATCCGCTTGCGCAGCACGGTCAATGCGAGATCGAGATCCCGTTTTGGATCGGATGACACCTGCTTGGACTGATCTAGCTCCAATGCCAGGTGCATTCCCCCCTGCAGATCCAGACCGAGCTTCAGGGGAACCCGGTCCTGGGTGCGGTCGCTCATTACCCCGGTGGCGGCATCCCTCTCACGCACGGTTACTTCCCGGGGTATGAGATAGAAAATGCTCAGGGCAATCAGCCCGGCGATAATCAGAAGGCGGGTACGGAGAGTCATCGCTGAGGTGCACTCAAAGGGTTAAGCCAATTTGGACGCCGGTCCGGCCGAGCCGAGGGCGGCAACCGCACTATTCCGATCACGTTCCAGCTGCTGCTGAAGCTGCTCGACCGAGGGAAAGCGTTCGATGTCCCGCAGCCGCTCGACCCATTCCACGCGGACCCATTCGTTGTACAGGTCGCCGTCGAAGTCGAACAGATGGGCCTCGAGAATGCGCCGGCCGTCATGAAAGGTGGGGCGAGGCCCCTGGTTCATCATTCCGCCAACCCTGCCGCCGCGCCATTCCACCGCCACGGCGTAGACGCCGTCCGGCGGCAGCAGCTTGCGAGGGGAAAGCTCGGTGAGGTTGATCGTGGGAATCCCGAGCAGACGACCCCGCCGCTCTCCCTGCCCCACTCGCCCCACTACACCGTAGGGCCGCCCCAGCATGGCGCGCGCTGTAAGCAGATCTCCACCGGCGACGGCCCGGCGGATTCTGCTGCTCGAGACGTGCTGCCCACCGAAGTCTACCGGATCCACTACATCCACGTCGAAGCCTTCAAGGGCACCTAGGCGCCGCAGGGTTTCGACATCGCCGCTCCGGCCTCGACCGAAGCCATGGTCGTGGCCGATCACGAGCTCCCGTACGGCGCAGCGCTCCAGCAGGATATCCTGCACGAAGGATTCGGGTGAAAGTCCCGCCAGCTGCCGGTCGAAGCGGAGAATGAGCAAGTAATCAAGCGGGGATTGGGCCAGAATTTCCAGTCTTTCCGGCCCGGTCGTCAACAGCGGCGGCGCAGCCTCAGGATTGACGACTTCGAGAGGGTGAGGGTCGAAAGTCACCAGAACGCTTGCGCGGCCGGCAGCCCGGGCCCGGCGGTTGATCTCCTGGAGCACAGCCTGATGCCCCAGATGCACCCCATCGAAGGAGCCGACAGTAACCGTGCTGCCGTTTGGCAAACGCGGCAGTGCCGCGGCAGGACCGAGGGGCGACCTCATCCTGGATCGAGCACCACTTTGGGTCGCAACCAGCCGTCCACTGCCTCCGCCACACCAATCAGTTGTCCGGCCGAGAGCAGGGCTACCGCTTCGCTGCCCGGCCGTGCTGAGGCCTCTGTATCAGCCACTGCCCGCCCGTGCGCAACGGCCTGGCGCCCCGACTCGTCCAGGCTGATGCTCGGCAGATCCTGAAGCACAGCCTGCGCGGGAAGCACCGCGTTCGGACCCAGCTCTTCAAGCCTGTGCGCGTGCTCGAGGCGCAGCGATCCTATGGACTCCCGCCGGAGCGCCGTCAGGTGGGCGCCTACACCGAGCTGCCGTCCGAGGTCGCGTGCCAGCGCGCGAATATAGGTTCCGGCGCTCACGAGAGCCCGAAAGGTCAGATCCGGAGGTTCGTAGCTGAGCAGCTCGACTGCATGAACGATGACGGGAACCTCGGCCAGCTGCACGAAGTCACCCCGCCGAGCGCGGTCATAGCTCCTCTGTCCGGCGATCCGCTTGGCGGAAAACTGGGGGGGCTGCTGAAGGCCGGTGCCGAGAAATGTGGCCAGTGCTTCGCGCACCTGATCCTCGGATGGGGGAGAGTCCAGCGGCGACGTGGCGATCGCCTGACCGGTGAGATCATCAGTGGTGGTCTGAATCCCGAGCCGAGCGGTGGCCCGGTACTCCTTAGACTGCGCTTCCACAAAACGGGCCAACCGTGTGGCGCGGCCGAGCAGAACGACCAGCAGCCCGGTGGCGAAGGGATCCAGCGTGCCGGTGTGACCCGCGGCCCGGATGCCCAGGACTCGGCGAATCCGCTGCACGACATCATGGGACGTCATACCAGCTGGTTTGTCCACCAGCACTGCTCCGGTCAGTCGGGACCCTCCCGCCTGATGGTGTTGAGCAACTCGTTAATTCGTGCGGCGTGCTCCAGCCCGCGATCCAGCTCGAAGTGCAATTCGGGAACCGTCCGGGTGCTCAGGGCCCGAGCGGCGCGGGAACGGAGGAACCCGGCCGCGCTCTGGAGACCTTCCAGGGCGCGGGTCTTATCGGCGTCTTCACCCGGAGCACTCACCATGACCCGGGCATGAGAAAGGTCATTACTGACCAGCACACCCGTAATGGTGACGAAACCCACACGAGGGTCCCGCACCTCGCGCGCCAGCGCTTCGGTGATGACCTGACGCAGGGTCTCGGCCATCTGCTCCGGCCGGCGAGATGAGCCCTTCATCGGTAAACCGTCACGGTGTCAACGATGCGCACGCCATCCGCTTCCTCCACCAGCCGGTCGGCCGCCCGGAGGGTCTCATCGACCACGTTGCGAGCGCTTCCTACCGCGGCGCACGCGATCTCCGCCCGTTGCCAGAGGTCCTGATGGTCGGTCTCTGCAACCGAAACGTTCAGCGTACGGCGAAGCCCGCTGGTGAGCGGCTTCAGGACGCCCCGTTTCTCCTTGAGCGAGTGGCAGGCGGGGAGGTGGAGCTCCCAGGTCGTGATGGCGACGATCATGGTAGTCGAGTCACGAGCCGCGAACTGCCGTCCTTACCCCGCTACGCCCGAGGCGGCGGGCTGCAGCGTGCGCTTGATCTCTTCCATGCGGAAGGACTCGATGCGGTCGCCTACCTTCAGGTCGTTGAAGTTCTCGATGCCGATGCCGCACTCGAGACCCTCTCTGACTTCACGGACGTCGTCCTTGAAGCGCTTGAGGCTCGAAAGCGTGCCGGTGTACACGGTGCTGCCGTCTCGAATGATGCGCGCCTTGGCCGTGCGCTGGATCGTGCCGCTGCGCACGGTACAGCCAGCGATGGTTCCCACCTTGCTGACCTTGAAGAGCTGAAGCACTTCGGCTTCGCCGAGTACGGTTTCGCGTTCCTCCGGCTTGAGCAGCCCCTCGAGCGCGGCGCGCACGTCCTCGACCGCCTCGTAGATGATGCGGTAGGTCCGGATGTCGACCTGCTCCCGCTCGGCCGCGGCGCGCGCGTTCGAGTCGGGGCGGACGTGGAAGCCGACGATGATCGC
>DASPKB010000167.1:0-4932 GCA_035628315.1 Gemmatimonadales bacterium
CCGCGCTCCGTGCGCAGGGTGTCGAGTTCGGCCTGGGTGGGGGTATAGGTATTCCTTTGGGTGATTTCGATGAAGGTGCCAAGCTCGGTTGGCACGGTCTGGCGGAGCTGTCCTTCGTGCCAGAAGGTTGGCCGGTCGGAATTCAGTTCGACGGCTCGTATCAGCAGTTTTCGCTCGAGGACGACGCCGTCGTAGGATTCGAGGGCCTCAAGGATCGTATCATTATGGGAACGGGAAATGTGGTCTTCAAATTCAAGACTTCGGAGGAGAGCACCTTCCGTCCCTACATTCTTGGAGGCCTTGGTGTATACAACACCAAGACGACCGGTGCAGATGATCCGGATGAAGTCCTGGGCGGGGGAGTCACTGATTTCGGCATCAACGCCGGTGCCGGCTTTGACTTTAAGGCTGGAGGAGCCGGTCTCTTTATCGAGGGCCGATTCCACAGGGTTTTCGCCGGTGACGACACGATCAAGCGGCAGTTCATTCCCATAACGTTGGGGATCCGCTTCGGCGGCAGCTGACAAAACCAGCCGGCTGAAGTTTGCAACCGCCTCGCCCGAAGCGAGGCGGTTTTCACACCGAGAATGTGCGAGGGGTCATGAGACTGATTGGGAGCACCGCTGCAGCCCTTCTTGCTGGCGTACTTCTGGTTTCCGTTCCGCTGCAGGCTCAGAGTGTCGGCTTCTCGCTGGGTGGTGGAGTGGCAGTTCCCCTGGGTACCTATGACGAGGTAGCGAAACTTGGGTGGCAGGGAACCGCCGGGTTCTCCTACGCTGGAGACGAGGCTCCCTTCGGTCTCAAGGTTGATGGCACTTATGCGCGATTCAGCGATGAGACACCGCTCGATATCAATAGCCAGCTGATCTTTGGCACCGCCAACCTGGTCTACCGTCTTCAAAGCTCTTCTGAAGCTTGGGTGCGTAGTTATCTGCTTGGAGGAGGCGGAATCTACAACCTGAAGGCAGTAGGGGACGACGCCTTCGAAGGATCCAGTACGGATTTCGGAGTAAATGTCGGGGCGGGCCTGGAGTTCGGAGGCAGAGGTGCCGGGCTGTTTGTGGAAGCGCGCTGGCACAACGTCTTCCTCGAGGGCGACAACCTCAAAGTTCTTCCGATCACACTCGGATTCCGCTTCGGTACGTAAGCGGGTAAGCAGGTATGGTGGTAAGGCGGTTGGCAAAAGGCGGCCGCCTTTATGCTGCCGGATAGTTAACGCTCCGGCCTGCGAGCTGCGGATTACATGCTTCGGCCGGTGATCATGAAGATTCTCCCATGGATCTCATGCCGGAGGCACTCCGCGCCCTGCAGTACCACTTCGGCTATCGGCGCTTCCGCCCCGCGCAGATACCGGTCATTCGCTCGATTCTGGACGGAAAAGACACCCTTGCCGTTCTGCCAACCGGCGGCGGCAAGTCCATCTGCTTTCAGGTCCCCGCCGTGGTCTTGGGTGGCCTTACCATTGTTGTTTCACCGCTCATCTCCCTCATGCAGGACCAGGTGGAAGCCGCCCTGGCCCGCGGCATTTCAGCCGGCTGCCTCAACAGCTCACAGTCAAGGGTGGAGCAGAAACGGGCGTGGCAGAGCATGCTCGATGGCTCGCTCCGCCTCTTGTATCTCTCACCCGAGCGGCTGGACCGGCTCAGCCTCGAGCTCTCCTCCTCCCCGCTTCGTGCGCGCCTCCTGGTGATTGATGAAGCCCACTGCATCTCCGAGTGGGGTCACGATTTTCGTCCCAGCTTCCGCCGGCTCGCCCGGATGCGGTATCGGCTGGGTCAGCCTCAAACGGTTGCACTCACGGGGAGCGCCACCGGACCGGTCCGGGGCGAGATCGCCCAGGCGCTGAGGCTCCGGGACGGTTACGCTCTGCACCTCGGATCGTTCGATCGCCGCAACCTCTGGTTCGGCGCGGTCGAGGTCCGAAGCGAGCAGGAGCGCCTCCGCGTGCTGCTCGACCTTCTGCGGGGCGATGACGTCATGGCCATCGTATACGCACCTACGCGGCGAACGACCGAATCGATCGCCCGGGCACTCTGGCACGCGGGGCACCGGGCAAGTCCCTATCATGCCGGTCTCACCAAGTCTCGCCGCGCCGCGGTACTGGAGGATTTTCTGCGTGACCGGGTCGACGTTGTGGTTGCCACCTGCGCCTTTGGGATGGGCATCGACAAGCCCAACGTCCGGCTGGTGGTCCATTGGGCCCCTCCGGCCACTCCCGAAGCCTACTACCAGGAGGCCGGCCGGGCCGGGCGTGATGGAGAATTCGCTCGCTGCGTTCTGTTGTGGCGCGCGACCGATGCAACAGTCCACCGCCGGCAGCTCGACGTCACCTTTCCTCCGCTCCCGTTGCTGGAGCAGGTCTGGAGTAAGGGAAAGAATGCGGTGGGCGTGCCCAGGAATGTGCTCGACTCGGCCGAGCGGTTGCGCCGAGAGCTTCGGCCGGAGCGAGGCCCGGTGGATTGGCGTCCCATTCGAGAGCGGCGGCGGCGCGCACTGGCGCGCATCCAAGCAGTGGAGGACTACGCGCGGGAGCGCCGCTGCCGCCGGCGCTCGCTCGTCGGATACTTTGGTGAGTCATTGGAGCACTGCGCCGGCTGCGATCGCTGCGGATCCAGGGCCACAACTGCACGGGTCAGCTCCGAGGTCGCCGGGCGGCTCTCCCGGCTCCGTGCCGCTCTGAGCCGGAGCAAGTCTCCCTGGGGCGCATGCCCGATCGAGCCAGAGGCACTGCATCGGCTCGCCAGCAACCCGCCGGATTCGGCCGCCGCTCTCGCGGATGTGCCGGGCGTTGGAGCCGCACTCGCCGCCCGTTTGGGTGGAGTGATCCTCGGTGCCCTGGCGAACCATTCGGCCGTGGACACTACGGCCCCAGGATCGTCCTTGCCGATCAGTGTTTCTCTGCAAAACTGGCGGGCGGGTGTAGCCCGGGAGCTGGGCGTGCCGGCGTACCTGGTGCTCACCGACGCAACCGTCCGCGCTATTGCCGAAGCCCGGCCGTGTACGCGAGCTGAACTCGCCAGGGTGCCGGGAGTAGGACCTCGCACTCTGGCCAAGTTCGCCGAAGCCCTGGTTAGCATCGCTAAACCGCCAATGGATTAGGCCGAGCCTTGGCGTTAGCTTGGCTCCCATGGACGACTCCCTCTATTTCACCGAACAGCACCATCAGGTTCGCGACATGGTCCGCGAGTTCTCCCGGACCCACATTGCCCCGGTAGCGGGCGAGCTGGACCGCACCTCGACTTTCCCCTGGGAAAACATTAAGGCGATGGGCGAGCTGGGTCTTCTCGGCGTGCCGTGGAGCGAGGAGCTGGGAGGGGCCGGCATGGACCAGCTGTCGTACTACATCACCATCCACGAGATGGCCAAAGTCGACGCCAGCCATGCGCTCACCATCAGCGCGCACACCAACCTCGGCACCTCGCCCATCGTGGAGTTCGGCACCGAGGAGCAGAAGCGCCGTTACGTGCCGCTACTGGCGTCCGGCACTGTGCTAGGCGGCTTCGGTCTCACCGAGCCCGGGGCCGGGAGTGATGCAGGGAGCACCGCCACAACGGCCGAAGACCGCGGTGATCATTTTCTCATCAACGGCTCCAAGATCTTCATCACTCACGCCGGGGTCGGCGAAGTCTTCGTGGCCACCGCCAGGACCGAGCCCGGTGTCGGAAACAGGGGTATCACCAGCTTCATCGTCACCAAGGATACCGTCGATCTCGACACTTGCCGCAAGCTCGGTGTCGGGCACGCGCCCGATCTTCCCAAGACTCGTGGGGTCCGGGCAGGGAAGAAGCAGGAAAAGATGGGCTGGCGCGCAAGCGACACCCGCGAGCTGGTATTCGAGGACGCGGTGGTGCCCAAAGAGAATGTGCTGGGCAGACCAGGCTACGGCTTCATCAATTTCCTGAAAACGCTGGATGCGGGCCGGATCGGCATTGCGGCTCTCTCCCTCGGCATTGCGGAAGGAGCTTACGAGCAGGCGCTGCACTACGCCGGGGTGCGTAAACAGTTCGGCCGCCCGATCGGAAGCTTCCAGGCGGTGAGCTTTCAGCTGGCCGACATGGCGCTGGAAATCGAGGCCGGAACCCATCTGCTATATCACGCCGCCTGGCTCAAGCAGAATGGAAAGCCGTTCAAGAAGGAAGCCGCCATGGCCAAGCTCTACTGCTCCGAGCTCGCCATGCGCACCACGACGCAAGCCGTCCAGATCTTCGGCGGTTACGGCTACACCACGGAGTACCCCGTCGAGCGCATGATGCGCGACGCCAAGGTGTGCGAGATCGGGGAAGGGACCAGCGAGATCCAGCGGATTGTGATTGGTCGTCAGATTCTCGGCGAGCTGGTTGACTGAAAGGCACCAGTCACGAGTCGCGCATGGTGCCGCTGTTCGCCGCGACCCGGATCCCTGACTCGCGGCTCTCGACCCGCGGCTCCCACTCATTGCTCTAAACCCCCTCCTCATATACAATTAGGCCCAGCAGCGACGCGCTCTCGCGGCATGCTCCTCTCTTGGTGGTGGGCAGGCCCTGAGGAGCGCGT
The DNA here is from genome assembly GCA_035628315.1 of Gemmatimonadales bacterium. Classification (GTDB taxonomy): domain Bacteria; phylum Gemmatimonadota; class Gemmatimonadetes; order Gemmatimonadales; family GWC2-71-9; genus CAVVWJ01. The sequence continues at coordinate 4,534 of DASPKB010000167.1, forward strand.
TTTTGATTCCCAGGGCGGCCGAGGTCGCATTGAAGCGCGAAATCCTGATCAATGGGAGCCAGCGGGAAACCCGCGTGGCCATCCTGGAAGACGATCGGTTGGTAGAGTTGTTAGTGGACCGCCCCGACCACCGCCGCACCGTCGGCGACATATACCTCGGACGGGTCGAAGCAGTTCTCCCCGGAATACAGGCAGCCTTCGTTGACATCGGTCAGGAGAAAAGCGCGTTCCTGCACGCCTCCGACCTGCTGGAGCCTGAGGAGGACGAGGAGCCGGAGGAAGAAGACGTAGAGGAGGAGAGCGTCGCCGAAACGCCCGCGACCGCCGCCACGGCCGAAGCGGAAGTGGTCGGGGGCTCTACGGAAGCGCCGCCGGCGCAGGAGCAAAGACCGAACTGGC
>DASPKB010000168.1:0-3941 GCA_035628315.1 Gemmatimonadales bacterium
GCTCCCAATCTACAGTCTTTACGGCCGGACTTCTGCCCCGACGCCGGAAATGCTGCGGGGAATCGACGCAATGCTGGTCGACCTCCAGGATGCCGGAGCCCGCTACTACACCTACCTCGCGACGACGGTTGAGGTCATGCGGGCGGCGGCACGCCAGGGCATCCCGGTGCTGGTGCTCGACCGCCCGAACCCTATCGGCGGTCTGGTGCAAGGGAATGTGCTGGACACCGCGTATACCTCGATGATCGGAAGGCTGGCGGTGCCGATGCGGCACGGAATGACATTAGGCGAGCTGGCGCGCCTTGCTGCGCTCGATCTCGATATCGATGTGCACTTGGTGGTCATCCCCGCAGCAGCATGGCGCCGAGCCCAGGCTCTCGATCAGACGGGCCTTCCTTTTATTCCCCCCAGTCCCAACCTGCGCTCGCTGGAGAGTCTCTTCCATTATCCGGGAACATGCCTATTCGAGGGAACCAACCTCTCGGTAGGCCGAGGCTCCGACGCGGCCTTCGAGCAGATCGGCGCGCCATGGCTGGATACCGCAGCGGTGCTGTCCGCCGCTCGCCGATTAAATCTTCCCGGCGTTCGTTTCCGCGGGGTCGAGTTCACTCCTCACCGCCCGGGTGAGGGTAAATACGCCGACACGTTGGTACGAGGGATCCGGCTACAGGTTACCGACCGGTCGGCTTACGACCCCACGATGACCGCGGTCCATCTTCTTAGCATCATACGCGGTGCCCACCCGGAGCGGTTCGAGTGGATTCCGAAGCATTTCGACCGGCTGGCCGGCGGGTCGGTTCTGCGGGAGCAGCTGGAGCGCGGAGTGCGTCCCGAGGACATCGTAAATGGCTGGCGTTCCGACTTGGAGCGATTCCGCACGCGCCGGAGGCCGGCCCTGCTCTATGCCGAATGATCGCTTTCCGCTTGCCCGCTGTAATTGCCCTAAACGGTTCTGGCAGTTATCCTTTCGCGGCAAATTAGCGGCCCAGTCTCCTGTGGAGGTGAACCCAACGTGAAGCTGCTAAAAGCAGTGGAGAAACCGTTTTACGACGCGGTAAATTCGTTGGTTCAGCGGCTGATCAAGTCCGGAGTACGGCCCAACACCATCACTACGGTGGGCACGGGGCTGGTGCTTGTGTCTGCGGTGGCGTATGCCACCGGCCACGTCCGATGGGGCGGCGCGCTGCTGCTCCTCAGCGGTGTGGCCGACACCCTGGATGGCCAGGTGGCCCGCAGCGGCGCCATGGTCACCCGTTTCGGCGCGTTCTACGACTCGACCCTCGACCGGGTCGGCGACGGAGCCACATTCATCGGCATTGGCGCCTTTCTGCTGACCGCGCCGGACGTGGCCTACCGTACGCCCGCGCTGATTCTCTGCATGGTAGCCATTCTGGGTTCGCTGCTCGTTTCGTATGCGCGTGCCCGGGCCGAGGGATTGGGGCTGGATTGCAAGGTGGGAATCGCCCAGCGGGCGGAGCGGATTCTGGGGCTCGGCATCGCCTCTCTGGTGTTCGGCGCCGGTCCCCACGCGCTTCTGCTGGAGGCGATGGTCACTGTGCTCGCGCTGGCATCCATCATTACCGTCGTCCAGCGTTTCGTGTACGTCTATCAACACGCCGGGTTGGTGGACGAGGCGCTGCAGGCCGAGGAGCGGCTGCACGCCGAAACGGTGCAGCGTGCGCAGGAAGTGAGTGTGGTACAGCGACGCGCCACCTTGGATCCTCTCGCCAAAGGACATAGCAGTGGCTGATGCCGCCGTCCGGCAAATTACGCCGGCTCAGGGCAAGCTTGGAGTGTTGTGCGTAGGGTTGGGTGCAGTCGCGACGACGTTCATAGCCGGAGTGGAAAACATCCGCCGCGGCAGCGCGCGACCCATTGGTTCAGTCACTCAGATGGGTACTATCCGTCTGGGCAAACGAACCGAAAAGCGGGCTCCGCTGATTCGCGAGTTCGTGCCGCTGGCGTCGCTCGATGACCTCGTCTTCGGCGCCTGGGATCCGGTGCCCGACGATGCCTACACCGCGGCATTGCAGGCTGGCGTGCTGGACCGGCACGAGCACATCGAGCCGATTGCGGCCTTCCTCAAAGGCATCAAGCCGATGCCGGCCGTATTCGACCAGAGCTACGTCAAGCGGCTGGAAGGGAAGAACGTCAAACCCGGCACCCGGAAGCGGGAGCTGGCCGAGGCCCTCCGGAAGGACATCCGCGACTTCAAGACCAAGAACAAGTGCAACCGGCTGGTGATGATCTGGTGCGCGTCCACTGAGATCTTCATCAGCCCGGGACCGGCGCACTGGAACCTGGAAGCGTTCGAGAAGGCCATCGATGCCGACGATCCCAGCATCGCTCCATCGATGCTGTATGCCTACGCCGCCATCATGGAAAAGGTGCCCTTTGCCAACGGGGCGCCCAATCTGACCTGCGACTTCCCGGCCATGGAGCAGCTCGCCAAGAACAAAGGCGTCCCCATCGGAGGGAAGGACTTCAAGACCGGTCAGACCATGGTCAAGACTGTCCTCTCGCCGATGTTCAAGGCCCGAATGCTGGGCGTGGCAGGCTGGTATTCGACCAACATTCTGGGCAACCGGGACGGCGAGGTGCTCGACGATCCGGAGAGCTTCAAGACCAAGGAAGAATCGAAGCTGGGAGTGCTGGAGTATATCCTGCAGCCGCAGCTCTACCCCGAGCTGTATGGCAAGATGTACCACAAGGTACGGATCAACTACTATCCGCCCCGCGGCGACAACAAGGAAGGCTGGGACAACATCGACATCTTCGGGTGGCTCGGCTATCCGATGCAGATCAAGGTCGATTTTCTCTGCCGCGATTCGATACTCGCTGCTCCGCTGGTGCTCGATCTGGCGCTCTTCTTCGACCTGTCACAGCGTGCCGGGCTCTCGGGCATTCAGGAGTGGCTCTCCTTCTACTTCAAGAGTCCGCAGGTGGCGCCCGGGCTCTACCCCGAGCACGACCTGTTCATTCAGCAGACCAAGCTCAAGAACACGTTGCGATACCTCATGGGTGAAGAACAGATCACCCATCTCGGGATCGAGTACTATGTGGAGGATTGACGGCTGAAGTACTTCCACCGCACTCATCTCACCCCGGACGAGGTGCTCGCCGGCGCCGACCAGTTTTTCGGAGCTACCCTGTCTCCCGGCGGGGAGGAGCCACGGCGGCGCCAGTTTACCGGGTCGATCGGCCGTATCGGCGTGACGGTGCAAGCCGAGGGAGGACATTACACGCTGGTTACCGTGGAGACCAACCAGGTGGGGGAGAGCGAGGCCGACAAGCTGGCCAAGCGCTTTCTTACGCTGGTGCACACCAGAGCCGAGCCCGGCCACCGGCCGATCGGCGCCTACTGAAACACATTCCTGTTCCTGGGTACAAATGCCAGTGATTCTGAGGAGACTCTCGACGATGCACTTCCTCCGTTCGCCGCGGTCCTTACGGCTCCTGCTGCTTCTCCTTCTGGGCGCCACGGTTTCGCCCTCGTTCCTGCCCGGCCTCCTGGCCCAGGAACCGGCGCAAGGCGTGCCGGAGCACCGCCCCGGCGGAGAGGTCAACCTCCGGCTGCCGGACCTGAACCAGGGAGACTTCCTTGGCCTCACCGGTCACGAGATCCTGCTTACCGGCATCCTGGTGTGCATCCTCGGCCTGGTTTTCGGGCTGATGAGCTATACCCACGTAAAGAAGCTGCCGGTGCACCGGTCCATGGCCGAGATCTCGGAGCTGATCTACGAGACCTGCAAGGCATACATGGTCCAGCAGGGAAAGCTGCTCGTTGTGCTGTTCGGGTTCATCGGCGCGGTGATCTTCGTCTACTTCGTGCTCACCGGGCTCGAGATCCCCAAAATCATGTTGATTCTGCTCTTCAGCATCATCGGCATGGCCGGGAGCTACGGAGTCGCCTGGTTCGGCATCCGGATCAACACCCTGGC
>DASPKB010000169.1:0-5537 GCA_035628315.1 Gemmatimonadales bacterium
CGCTCAGGCCGGCGACACCACGAGCCCGCAGTTCTGGATCGATGCCGAGCGGCTCTACTTCGTTCGCAGCCTTGAGCCCTCGAAGAAAGACCCCAAGCTCATCAACGACGTGCGCTTCAATAAGTACATCCCGCTGGGAGGTGGCTGGCTCGAGCTGGAGGTGCTGTTCCTGACGAACGGGAAGCAGCAGGTGAAGGAGGAGTATCTGGACCCGAAGGCCGATGTGAAGCTGGACCCGGCCATCTTCGACCCGAGTGTCTGGAAAGCACCGGGCTGGGTCAAATGAACTGCGGTTGTGAAAGGGCTCCGAATCGGGGCGCCGGGATTCGAACCCGGGACCTCCTGCTCCCAAAGCAGGCGCGCTACCGGACTGCGCCACACCCCGCCACATCGGTTGCCGGAAAATAGCGGCGATCCGGAGCTGCTGGTACCGAGTCCCGACTCTCCCTAGGCGAGCTGGGCGGATGCCTTGAGGGCCTGCGCGAAGGCGCGGAGCGCACGACCCCGATGGCTCACCCGGTCCTTTTCTTCGGCGCTGGCCTCACCGAAGGACTTGCCCAGTTCATCGCTGAAGAACAACGGGTCGTAACCAAATCCACCGGTTCCCCGAGGAGCATCCAGAATGCGACCGGTACAATCCCCGTGGGAGACGATGGGCACCGACCCGGCGGACTTCAGATAAAACACGACGCAGCGGTAGCGCGCCACCCGCCGAGCTTCGGGCTCGCCGGCGAGACGGCGGAGGAGCTCGGCATTATTGGCGGCATCCACTTCGGCAGGAGTACCAGTGGCACCGGCCCAGCGCTTCGAACGCACCCCGGGTGCGCCGCCAAGAGCCATGACTTCCAGACCGGAATCGTCCGCCAGGGTAGGAAGGGAGCTGAGACGGGCATAGTATTCCGCCTTGCGCCTGGCGTTGGCCTCGAAGGATTCCTCGCCCTCGAGGGAATCGCCGGCCGAGGATTCCCGGAGCCAGATGTCATCGGGAAATACGATCTCCAAGCCTCGGGGGCGAAGCAGCCGAAGGATCTCCTCCTGCTTCCCGCGGTTCCGGGTGGCGGCAAGCAGCTTCACCAGCCAAGCACCGTGTGCTGAGCCCGGAACAGCTCCGCAATCCCCCGCCCCGCCAGATCCAGCAGCCTATCCAGTTGCTTGCGGTCGAAGGTGGAGTGCTCACCGGTGCCCTGCACCTCCACGAACGATTCCGGCTCGATCATGACGATGTTGGCGTCCACCCCGGCGTCCTTGTCCTCCGCATAAGCCAGATCCAGGCGCTCCTCTCCCTCGATGACTCCCACTGAGACAGCCGCTACCAGCTGACCGAAGGGAGATTGCTGACCGGTCCGCTCCGCGAGCCAGGCACAGGCATCGGCAAGGGCTACGCAGCCACCGGTTATGGCCGCGGTCCGGGTGCCGCCATCGGCCTGGAGTACATCGCAGTCGATTCGGATGGTGAACTCGCCGAAGCTCATGGTCTTCATGGCAGCCCGTAACGAGCGTCCGATCAGCCGCTGAATCTCCTGGGTGCGCCCGCCGGGGCCGTTTCGCTCCCGGGATGTCCGCTCTACCGTAGCTCGCGGCAACATGGCGTACTCGGCGGTGACCCAGCCCTCCCCGCTCCCCTTTTTGAAGGCGGGCACGCCGGTCTCCACACTGGCGGTACAATGCACCAGCGTGCCACCCATGCGGATGAGGCAACTCCCTTCGGCATAGGGGTTAGCCCGCCGCTCAAGGGCGAGCGGGCGCAGCTCATCGAGACGACGGTTATCGGGACGAGGCACGAAGGCGTTCCACTATGGAGGTAGTCGAATAACCGCCCACCAGGGGCACCCGCACGACCCGGCCACCCTCTGATTCGACGAAGTCTGCGCCAACTATCTCTTCTCGTCCGTAGTCGGCGCCTTTGACCAGCACGTCAGGCTTCAGGCGTTGAATCAGGTCAAGCGGGGTTGTACCGTCGAAGAGCACCACGCAATCAACCGCGACGAAGCCCGCCAGAACTCGTGCCCGGGCCGCTTCATGATTGATGGGGCGGTCGGCCCCTTTTCCCAGCAGCCGAACGGAGCCGTCGCTGTTGACTCCCACAATCAAACAGTTCCCTTCGCGCCGCGCCGCTTCCAGAAGCTCTACATGCCCTGGATGGATCAGGTCGAACACTCCATTGGTGAACACCACGGAGCCTGTCTGGCGCGCTCGCCAGGTTACCGCATCCTTGAGGTCCCGTACTTTCCCGGCGGTGGCGAGGATCACGATCCGGTGGGCCTGGTAGTGCCAAACAGGCTTTTCAGGGCCGGTGGTGCCACAAATGTGGTGGCCATGACCATCAGGAGAATTACTCCAAAGACGGCTTCGTTCAGGATCCCTGCGCGCCGCCCAATGTCGGCAAAGATGAGCCCGACTTCACCGCGTGGGATCATGCCCACGCCCACCACCATGCGACGGAAGCGGAGCCAGGGAGCAGCCCAACCGGCCGCCAGCTTCCCCAGCATTGCGAGGAGCGTCAGCACCGCCGCAACCCCCAAGATGCCGGCAGCACCCTCCCGGGTGGGATCCAGCAGCTGGAGATTGACCGACGCTCCGACGCTGACGAAGAAAATTGGAGCGAAGATCGACGCCACCGGCCGGACCTCCCGCTCGATAGTATCGAATTGATTGGTCCCGGAGAGTATGAGCCCCGCCGCAAAGGCACCGATGATGAGGGCCGATCCGGCGAGTGCGGCGAGAGCGGCCAGTCCGAGGGCGAAGGCGATTGCGAAGACCAGCAGCACATAGCGCACCCGCATCCTGACCACCAGGTCGAAGAGGCGAGGAGCCACATAGCGCCCCACCAGCACTGCGACGACGAGGAAGCCTACCGCGATAACAAGAATCCGGAGGATACCCAGCGGTGCGAGCCCGGTCCCGCTCGCCAGGCCTGAGACGACTGTCAGAATGACAAGTCCCAGAACATCATCGATGACCGCGGCACCGATAATGATCCTGGCCTCCGGTGAGTGCATTTGGTTGAGGTCGGAGAGTACCCGAGCCGTAATCCCGACGGAGGTAGCTGTGAGCGTGGCGCCCACAAATATGGCCGCCGTGGTCAGGTCCGTGGCACCGGCAGATGCAGCATGCGGAACGTAGGCCCAGTAGGCAAATCCCAGCAGAAACGGCAGCACGACCCCGACCGTTGCTACCGAGAGCGAAGCCGGACCAACTCGAAACATTTCCCGGAGATCGGTTTCCAACCCGATCTCGAATAACAGGAGCACCACACCAAGCTCGGCGAATACGTGGACGATCTCGCCGGCCGTTCCTTCGGTTGGAACCACACCGAGCAGACTTCCTCCCAGCAACACTCCTGCGAGCAGCTCGCCCAGCACTGCCGGTTGGCCAATTCGTTCCGCCAACTCTCCCAGCAGCTTCGCCGCGACCAGCATGGCCGCGAGCGTAACGAACAATCCTGGAATCGAGAGCTCGTGCACCGAGTCTAGAGCGGCTGCTCGGCCCGAGGGTGCATCACGAAGGTGCGCTTGAACAGCGGTAGGTCTACACCCTCAGTGTACACCGTTTCAATGACGATTCTGTTCGGCGTACCGCCGCGAGTAATTCTGAACTGGGGACGCTTACCGGGGAGCAGCGAGTCGGCCTGGGCGACCAGCCGCCGCTGAATCACATCGTCCTGGAGGGTCGGAGCAAGACGCGCCTGAGTGCGCATCCCGTCCATCAGCTGGTAGTACCGAAAGTAGATCTGTCCGATGTTGACGCCGTAATAGAGCGCTACCGCGAAAACGGCCAGCGACAGCAGACAGCCGAACCTGGCGGCACCGCTGCGAGCGGCGTTCGGTGTGTTCACCATTGGGACTGAGCTCCCTCGACAATGTTCACTACAAGATCCTCGAGAGCCCTCTGACGGCCCTCGCGCTCATTGCCGGACTCGTAATTCCCCCGAACCGTCAAACCGTTGCGCTGCCAGAGCGGCTTCCCCTGGCGCTGATCCAGGATTTCCACCGAAACCGTGATCTGCACCTCCCGCCGGGTCACCGTGACGACGCTGTCGCTGCCGGTATAAGCAACCGGCAGATCGGGCTCGTACCGGGTGATCGCGCCGCGTACCACGGCATCGGCGCGCTGCTCGGTAGCCTGGCGCAACCCCAGCCGCTGCTCCACCGCCTCCCTGACCGCCCTTGAGATCTCCTGAGTGAGCGTGGGCTCCGGGGTCTGATTGTCGAACGGCAGCACCGCGACGGTATTGATTTCCGGCGGTAAGCCGCCGCCCGCGAACCCGTAGCAGCCCGCCAGGGCTAGCGCGCTAAGGACGACGAGGAAGCCAGATAGCAGACGCAAAGGAGTCCCGGTCGGTAGAAAGGAAAGTGAGGTCGAGTTGAGCCGGCGCACTGGGAACCGTGAGCCGGGCCTTCAGGGGGGTGTTGTCGGGAGCGAGGGAGGTCTCGACCCGGCCGATCAACTCGCCAGACTGCCTGACCTCGGCGATGAGCCGGCCGGAGTCGCCCGTGGTCCGGGCGTATTCGACAGTGTCTGTTGCTCCCGCGTATTGCCAGGCCAGCGTGGAGCCGTTCACCAGGCCGCGCAGCTCTACTCCTCCAGGGGGCGGTCGAGTAATCCCGAACATGGCCCACATCAAAGGGTAGTTGGGCACCAACCGCGAGATCGCATCGGGCGGGTCGGTCCACAGCGGGTGTTCGCCCACCACCACCGCAGACGCGGTTCCGCTGCCGAAGGGACCGGCCACATCCAGCCTCAGAGAGTCTGGCGGAGCAACCCGAACGCTACCCCGGCCTCCGGCACTCCCCCGTTCATCGCGAAGGAGCCACTTAAATCGGTGAAGCTGTTGATGAGGGGGGATAGTGGAGTCGACCCAAGCGGCCACATCGTCGTGGCTGACCGGCCGAGCCGCTTCAGGTATGACCGGTCCGGGCGCCGTCCGACATCCCGCCGCGAAGCCGCCAAGATAGACCAGGAGGGCCCCGCGGTCAATGCGAATGCATTGAACCATCAGTAGTTATAGCCGAAAAAGAAATGCACGAACCCGGGTTCGCGCTGGCTTTGATTGAGGCTGTATCCCTCGTAGTCGCCGTCGCTGAATCTCCGGCCAACGTCAAGGCGAAGCACGGCAAGAGGCGCCAGGGCCAGGCGGAAGCTTATTCCGTAACTCCCGAGCAAGGCTCGTCCCGAGTCTCTGTGCAGCAGGGCCTTTCCCACATCTGCGAAGAGGCCGCCCTGGATCTCGGGAAAGTCAACGTCGCCGAATGGTGTGCCCAGGGTGAGATGGGTAAGGAGCGGGAATCTCACCTCTTGGTTCAGCATATAGGCGCGAGTCCCGACGATGTAGCCGAATTCGGGATAGCCGCGGAGACCCAGGGTTCCCCCGATATTAGTTCTCCGCGGCCGGTCACCACCGCTGTAAAAGCCGTATGCTCGCACGGCGTATGTGCTGTGGCGGCCCAGCCGGAAATACCTGCGCCAGTCGCCGCTCAGCAGGTAGTTGTCGAAGCGGCTGTTGCTAAAGTCATTCGAAAGACCTGCGGTCACACTGA
>DASPKB010000170.1:0-2966 GCA_035628315.1 Gemmatimonadales bacterium
GGCGAGCTCATCGCCTGGACCGTCAACGAGCTGGGTGATCTCGATCGGATGGTCCGGCTGGGGGTGGATGGCCTCTGCGGGAACTACCCTGACAGGATCCGGGTGGCCATCGCGCCCCGGCTGGGTCAGGTCTCCCGCACCTGACCCGTCGATGCCGGTGTCGGCGTCGGAGCCTGGGTCGATCCTCGGCCGCGGCGGGCCTCGGCGATCTGTGCCTCGAGTTTTCCGATCTCCGCCTGGAGGTCGTCCAGCCGCAACATCAGGGCATCGATCCGCCGCGGCTCGAGCTCACCACCTCGCTCCCGGCGGTAGACCAGGAGTCCCAGCTCGCGAGCGGCGCTGTCCTGCCGCCGACGCAGCCGAAGCAGCTCGATCTGAAGCTTTCCCTCGTCCAGCGCCGCCTGAGCCTTCTTCCCAAAAGCTTCCAGCTCCTGGTTCAGTCGATCGAAGAGCGTAGATGATTTTGTCATGTGTACCTCCGAGTTTAGCTGAAGCTGGTGCCGGAACAATCAGCCCTAAAGGGACGGAACTTCCGACTGTTGGTTTCAAACTAACAAAAAGGGGACGCAGTGAGCTCTGCGTCCCCGTCTTCAGCCTCCGGGCTCCGGTTACTGGGCGGTAGCTGCCGACTCGACCGGGTACACCGAGACTTTCTGCCGGTTCTTGTCCCGGTACTCGAACTTGACCACGCCATCGATCAGAGCGAACAGGGTGTCATCGTTGGCCCGGCGCACGTTCCGGCCCGCGTGAAACTTGGTGCCGCGCTGGCGGACGAGAATGTTGCCGGCGCTGACTTTTTCGCCCCCGTAGCGCTTGACTCCGAGATATTGGGGGTTGCTGGTCCGCCCGTTGCGGCTGGAGCCTACCCCTTTCTTGTGTGCCATGTATTCCTCAGCCGAGCTTGACGTCGGTGATGCGGACTTCGGTGTAGCGCTGCCGGTGTCCGGTTTTCCGGCGATAGTTCTTACGCCGCTTGAACTTGAAGACGTAGATCTTGGGTTCCTTCCCTTCCCCCACCACCTCACCGGTGACCTTGGCGCCGCTCACCAGGGGCGTACCGGCCTTGATGGTCTGCCCGTCGGAGGAGAGAAGCACCTCGTCGAAGGTGACCTTCGAGCCGGCTTCGGCGCTCATCAGCGGAAGCTTGAGCGTCTTTCCTTTTTCGGCTCTGAACTGCTTGCCGCCGGCGCGAATGATCGCGTACATACCCGTTCCTCAGCTAGTGCGAAAAGGTTAGCCCGTAAAAGTAGAGGGGGACGCCGGTTGGAACAAGCCCGCCGACCCCCGCCTGCTTGACCGTGGAACGGGGTACTTATTACCTTCGTTCCCCACTCCCCCAGAGAAAAAACTGAAGAACCCGCGGAGGCTCTGTGCCGAATCCTCACTGGCATGGTGCGTTGTTGAACGACCGTTGCTGGTACGTGGTAGGCTGGTTGATGGGATTGGGGATCGCGCTCGGGCTCTTACTGATGGTCGACTATATCAATTTCCAGCGCTGGCTCAGCACAAGCGGCGGAGGCGCAGGTATGCTCCGGAGCGGGTTCCGGCGCTTCTATGGTGGCCGCGTGGCGGTAAGCAGATAGCCCTGAAGCCGCCCGCGGGGCCGGCCACGGCTTCGGTCAGGCCACAGCGTAGATATCGGTTACATCCCGTCCAGCCGGACGGCTCATCAATCGGAACTCATCCAGCCGCATCATCGGGTCGTCCCGCAGCTCGATGTCGACGCCGGTGAGCTTGGTCAGAGTCTGCAGCAGTCTCGGCTCGTCCTCGAGCAGGTAGAGCGCCACCTCGGGGTGCAGCCTGACGCTGAGCTGCCGCTCTCGCCGCTCGTGCCCCGCGCGCTTGAGCGCCCGCTCCAGCCGACGAACTACGACCTCCGGGGTGAACACCCGGCCGGTTCCGGCACAGGTGGGGCAATCCGTCGTCATCGAATGCCATAACGAGGGCCGTACCCGCTGGCGGGTCATCTCGACCAGCCCGAGCTCGGATACCGCCAGCGCCTTGGTCCTGGCCCGGTCGCGTCCCAGGTGGGTGCGCAGCTCCTGCAGCACCTTGTCCCGGTTGGACCGGGTCTCCATGTCGATGAAGTCGCACACGATGATCCCGCCGATGTCCCGGAGGCGGATCTGCCGCGCAATCTCCCGAGCAGCCTCGAGGTTGGTCCGGAGGATGGTTTTTTCCGGATCCTTTTTCCCCGTGTACCGGCCGGTGTTCACATCGATGCTGATCAGCGCCTCTGTAGGCTGAATGACCAGCGACCCACCAGTAGGCAGCTCCACCCTGGCCTTGAACAGGTCCCGGATCTCGGATTCGATGTCGAACTTGTCGAAGAGAGGAGTGGCTTCGGTGTAGAGGTGCACCCGGCTCATCAGCTCCGGATCGATCTGCTGCAAGTACTGCTCGATTTCGTTGTACAGCTCCTTCATGTCGACGTGGAGCGCGTCCACCTTCGAGCTGAAGAGATCGCGGATGATGCCGCGAGTGAGGCTGGTCTCCCGCTGCAACACCGCCGGCGCGCGGCGGACGAAGGTCTTCTTTCGGTTGATCTTCTTCCAGAGCGCGAGCAGTGATTCGATTTCCCGCCGGAAGTGCTCCTCGGTTACGCCTTCCGCCACCGTTCGGACGATCACCCCTCCAGCGTCCCTGGGAAGAAGCTTGGAGACCATCTCCCTGAGCTTGGACCGCTGCTCCCGGCTCTCGATCTTCCGGCTGACGCCGACCTTCGAGGCGTAGGGCATGTATACCAGAAAGCGTCCCGGCAGCGAGATCTGGGCGGTAACCCGGCAACCCTTTGTGCCGATGGGCTCCTTGGTCACCTGAACCGGAAGCGTCTGCCCCTTCTTCAGGATGTCCTGGATGTTGGGTAAAGCCCGGCGGGGGGAAATCTCCCGTTGGCGCCGTTCGCCCTGGTCGTTTCGCTCGGTGGCGGCGCCGCCATTGTTGCGTCGCCGGCGCCGATCCCGGCT
>DASPKB010000171.1:0-2093 GCA_035628315.1 Gemmatimonadales bacterium
GCTCGGGGCCGATTCTACCGATCGAGAGTCTCGACTAGGCAGGGCCCAGGTGAGCGCCTGGAAAAATGACCTATCCGGGGCAGAGCGAGAGTACCGCAATCTGATCCGCCAGGATTCGCGAGATCTGGATGCCACAGTAGGTCTGGGGTACGTGTACTTGTGGCAGGGTCGGGAGGATGCCGCCCACCGGCAGGCTGGATATGCCCTCGCCATAGACAGTACGCACAGAGGCGCCCGGGAGCTCAGGCGAGTGGCTCGAGAAGCGCGCGCGACCTCAGTGGAGAGCTCAGCCAGTTGGAGCAACGACTCGGATGGCAACACCAGCTTCGGGCAAAGCCTGAGCACCACGGCTCCGGTCGCCACTGGATTCGCGGTGTTCGCCTCGGCTAACGCTCTGGAAGCCAGCGATCCGGTACGGGACGCGGTTCGGCTCGGAGCAGAAGCCGGGGCATCCTGGAGCAAAGGCGGGGTGCATCTCACGGGAGCTGCAGGAGCCCGCCGGCTTCTGCCTGAGATAGCACCGGCGCGGACCGCGGCCACCTACCGGGGACGGCTGGGAGTTCGACCGCTTGCTCCGGTAAGTTTGAGCGTGGGATATGCCCGGCTGCCTTTCGACGAGATTGCCGGGTTGATCGAACGTGAGCTGGACATGGAATCCGTGGAAGCAGGAGTTGATATCCGGCCAACCCGAAGCCTCATGGTATACGGTGGCGCGGGTGCTCTGTGGCTGAGCGATGGGAACCGACGCACCAGTGTCGCAGTGGGGCTGAATCAGAAATTCGGACGCAAGCTGTTTGTCGGCGTGTTCGGACGAACGTTGAGCTACGACCGTCGAGTAGTCGGCTACTTCTCACCGGACCGGTTTTCAGTGCTCGAGGGTGTTGCCGGCTACAGCCATGAGAGCCGAAGCTGGATCGCGAGTCTCAGTGGCGGCTTGGGAGCTCAACAGGTGGGCAAGCGGGGCGCCGCCCAGACCGAATGGCACGTTGACGGGCGGGTGGGCCCCCGTTGGGGTGCGGGCAACCGGGTCGAGCTCTTCGGGATGATCACCAACAGCGCCGTCAGCTCCACCACCGGTGCATTTCGCTACCGGTCGGCAGGCATCATGGCCCGCCTGACATTGTAGGCCGACATCATCGAGAGTCTACGTAAGTCTCGAAAAATCCCGTTCCGGAGTCGGCAACCGCCTCGCCCAGCACCTTTCCGTCGATCGTAAAGCGCCCGCGCATCTGAAGAAAACCCCGCCGGAATCCGCTGGCTTTCATCTCGGTGGATAGCGCATCATCGACGCGCACCTGGACACGAAGCGAATCCATTTCACGGGTAGCAAGCAGCTCGAATCGTTCCGGCGCCCGAAATGCCTGCCCTCCCGCCGTCGCGCGGCTGCCGGTGTATTGGATGCTGCTGAACCGCAGCACTTGCCTAACACCTAGCGAGTCGACCAGAGCAAGAAAAAAGGGGGAGCGCACCGATGCTGGGCCGATGAGGCCGGTACGCTCGGGTCCGTAGACCCCGCCGTAAAGGATGGCCAGACTGCTCCCCTGCGCCGCTCCCCATTCCCAGGTCACATCCCGCCAGACACCCCAGTTGTGATCGTGATAGGCTGAAGCACCGTTGACGCGGACACAGTGACCGGCCACGCAGATAGTCCCGGCGGCGGAGGCAGAGAGGCCGGGTACGACATACCCTGATACGAACTCGTCATCCAGAAGCTCGACTGGCGGGAAGTAGCGGTTGGGCGTGGGGGTAAGTCTCAGGTCGAACCGAAGTCCAGCCCGGCCTCCGGTGCGAGCCTCGAGCTGATATACCCCGCCCTGCTGCCGCACCCGATTAGGACCGAGCTTCAGGTCGGCACGTGCGGTGTCGAACACAATAGCCGTAGAGGGATACTGGATTGAAAACCGCTCGTATCTCCCATCCGGGCGGCGATGGGTCAGCAGGAGCTGGCCTCCCCACCGGCGTGAGCTTTCACCGGTTTGGCCCACCTCACCGCCGACTAGATAGGTGATGTACCACCACTCCTGGGGAGAGATCGCCACGTTGAAGTAATGCCACTCGGCCCAGGTCGAATCAGGACGGGGGGGTCGATGAAA
>DASPKB010000172.1:0-2013 GCA_035628315.1 Gemmatimonadales bacterium
GGCTCTAAAGCTTCGAGCCATTCGTCTCCGGTACTGCCCCTGCTCCCGTGATGACCGACCTTCAGCAGGTCGACCCGCGGGAGACGCTTTTGCATCTCGTGCTCGGCCCGGAATCCGGCGTCTCCGGCAAACAGCCCCTGAAACGAGCCGTATTCAACAAGAAGCACGAGAGAGTCCTCGTTTATGTCCTCTCCCCACCCACTCCAGGTTGAGTCGGGGTGCAGGATGGTGAAGGCAACGCTGTCAACGGTAAATCGCTCCCCCGCACGACCCTTGCGCCAGGGAACAGCGCCGGCCTCCAGCTGATCGAGAAACTCGTAGTACAACGGGTCCGCTACGAGCTGACCCGGCTCGACAATCAGTCTCGGCGGCAACCGGTTCACGACGCTGAGTAGACCACCGAGGTGGTCGGCATGGGCGTGGGAGACGAACGCCAGGGTCAGCTCCCGCACCCGATTGCGGAGCAGGAACGGGATCACCACCCGGCGGCCGGCGTCCGCGCGATCGCTCTTCGGACCGGCATCTACGAGAACCCAGCGGCCCGCCGGCGTGCGGATAACCGCGGCGTCTCCCTGGCCAACGTCCAGAAAATGTAACGCGAGTTGGGAGCCCTTGTCAGACGCCGCTACGAATGTCTCTTTGGCCCCAGACACCCAGAGCGCGGCGGCCAATACCCAAGCCACTCTCCGGCCCGCTTCGGCCAGGGTGTTCCGACGGCCAATCGCCCAGAGACTTACCCCCAAAGCAGCCAACCAGGGCACAGCGGAGCGTACCTCCGCCGGACAGATCACGTGACCCCCAGGGACTGAAGCCCCGGCAGTGGCGAGGAGCTCCACACCATGTAGCCCCATGCCTGCGCCGCCCGCTAACGCGCCAGCCAGCCCGGGCCAGAGGGGAAATGCCATGAGGCTGGCGAACACGCCCGGCACGGCGACTGCCGCAAGAGGAATTGCTGCAAAGTTGAGGATTATCCCGACGATAGCGACGGCACCCAGGAAGGCGGCTGTGATGGGGGCCGTTGCCAGGCTGGCTCCAACGGATGAACCTAGTGTTCTCCACCAGAGCTGAGTGCCGAGCGCGCTATCCGACCACCGGCTGAAGGTGGAAGCTCCCCAAAGCGCCGCAACCGAAAGCCAGCCCCCCAAGTCGACCACAGCCCACGGGTCCACCAGCAGCACACATAAGCAGGTGGCGGAGAGCAGAGAGCTCGCCTCGACGCGCCGCTGCCGAACCCGGCTCACCGCCAGCAGAACCGCGAGCGCCGCGGCCCGGGTGGCGGGCGCGGGCCACCCCAGGAACGCCACGTAGGCAACGCTCAGGGATGCTGCTAGCACGTAGGATCGTGCCCGTGCGACCCGCACACTGCGACAAAGGAGAAACACCCACGCGGTGATGACTCCGACGTGGAATCCTGAAATCGAGAGCAGATGCACCAGTCCCGAGTGCGCGAACCGGTCCTGCAGATCCCGATCGATGCCGCCGCGACGCCCCAGGATGAGAGCATCTACCATGGGTGCGCGGGCACCGTACAAGGCTGCGCTCGCACGTACGATCTCGGTGCGAAGGCGTTCCGAAAAAATCGGGCGCTGAAGGCGGACACGCACCGCGCTCACCACCAGGGTTCCCCCCGGACGACCCGCACGCCCGGCTCGTGGAATCCACCGGCCCTGCACCTCAGCCACCGTTCCCGCCGGCAGGGCCTCCTGGGCCGGTAAGCGGGCGGCAATTGCACCGCGGCATCCCGCAGCCAGGGGCCGCAATTGAACCAGGCCGCCGGCCGCGGCAGAAGGCTCGAGCAAGCGAACTGGCAGCCGTAGCCGGTCGGCGGGAAGGCGAGCCGCGCAGGACTCACCCTCATGTATCCAGGCGAATCCAGCACTGACTCTCCCCAGGAGCACCGCGGCAAGCAGAAGCGAGGCGAGCGGCTGCCTCAGAACCAGGGCAAACGTCACCACAATCAGAACGACTGGCGCCGGATCCCAAATATGCAGAAGGCCGGTCACGAGACCGGCC
>DASPKB010000173.1:0-4386 GCA_035628315.1 Gemmatimonadales bacterium
CAACGTCATCCGCTCAACCACCCCGCTCTTCCCGCCAGCCTCAATCACGTCACCCACCGCGAACTGATTCTCCAGCAAGATGAAGAATCCGGAGATGATGTCCCGTACCAGACTCTGCGCCCCGAAGGAAATCGCGAGTCCCAGGATACCAGCACCAGCCAAGATCGGTGCGATGTTGATGAAGACATTGAACGTGAGCAGGATGGCGACAGTCAGAATGACTACTCTACCCACGCTCCGGAGCAGCTGCGAAATCGTGCGGCCGCGTTTTTCCCGGAGGGTCGTGATCGAATCATCTCCATCGTCTACCGAGCCCTCGATACGGCTGGCCAAAAGCCGTACGACACGGTGAGCGAACCAGGCGAGCACCCAGATACCGAGCACCCGGAAGGTGTTCCGGACCACCATCTCGCCATCCACTTGGAAAAACGCGGCGATCCGGTCGATGAGGTCATTCAAGGAAGCCAGCAGCTCCACCTTAACTCCCGACAAGAACGTAAGTTGGACGCCAACCAGCGAGTCGGCCCCCGGGCCTAACGTAGAGGCGGCGGCGGTGCGGCGTCAACCGGAGGGACGGGAGCGGGTGAACGATAGATGATGCGTGTTTCAGCTACCGGAATACCCTGTCGCAGGCACTCGGCCAGTACTGCCTCTGGTGAGCAGCTGTGAGTCGGAACCCGAAAGCCGCGGCCGTCAACCTCTGCGTCGGGGAATAGGTGCTGTATGCGGTGGGGACAGGGCAGATAGGGTGTAGCGGTCACGACCTGCAGCGCGCGCCACCGAATGAGCAACTCGCTCTTGAGCCGAACCGCGTCCGCTCCCAGACGTACGATCACCCAGCCACATCGTCCGAGGAGGAGCCCGAGGTCTCCCGCGATCAGCACCTGCCCTGCGCGATCACGCCCCTGAACAATCAGCCGAAGGTGATTGGTCGCGCCGCGGAGCCAGGCGCCGGTGCTGAGCTGAGGATGCAAAAGCGGGAACAGGCGCCGGACTAGGAAATCGCTGGCCAGTGGAAGCGGTGACCCGGGAAGCATGGGCCACAATGAGCGTCACTGGCAAATCCACAAAACCGGTTCTGCGCGCCGGCAATCGGAATCGCCGATCAGCGCCCGGCCGCCACCGTGCCCTTTCGGGTAGTCAGGTACGCTTCGCGCCCCTGCCTCACCGCATTCACGAGAGGAGCCGAGTCAAATCGCACCGGGTCTGTCGCCGGCAGCCCGGTCTCTCTGCTGGCAGCCTCACAGGCCCGCCGGGCGGCCTCCTCCGTCATGTCATAGGTGTTGAGCGAGATCCCGATGACGCGGGTTGGATGCACCGCGGAGCCGATGGTTTCGTAGAGCCGGATGTATTCGGCCAGTGGTGGAATTCTGAGCCAGGCAGCAGGCCTGTAGTCGCCGATATACTGTCGCGTGGTCTGATGACACAGAATCAGCCCGTCGGGACAGGACCCATGCAGTAACCCCAGTGTTACCGCCGAGTAGCCCGGGTGATTGATGCTGCCCTGGCCTTCCACTAAAACCACATCCGCATCGGTGCTCCCCTGGAGAACAAGGCGCTCTGCCGCGCCGGCAATGAAGTCCGCCACCACCGCGTCCACCGCAATGCCCCACCCTTCGATCATTATTCCGGTTTGTCCGGTCGCCACAAATCGGGTGCGGAGTCCTGCGTCGTTGAGCTTGCGCGTGAGCTGCAGCTGGGCGGTCATCTTCCCCACGTTGCAGTCGGTGCCCACCGTGAGCACCACGTACGGATCAACCGTCTTGGCCGCGCCCGAGGCAACGGGAAGATCGGCGGGCGGCTTTCTCAGATCATAAATTTTCCGGTTCCCGGCTGTGGCTTTCGATGAGAGCACCGGATCATCGCCGAGAAAAGTGTGGAGCCCGCTCCAGAGGTCGCATCCGGCATCGAGCGCCTCTCCCAGCCAGCCTCGCCACTCTTCCGGAAGTCGTCCACCCTGCGGGGCGATGCCCACCAGCACTGCCGTAGGCTTGTAGGCCAGTCCCTCATGCATGGACCCAACTACCGGAATCGTGCCTCCGAATCCGAGCACCTCCTGCACCGTCTTTCCGGCCTGTTGCCGGTCGAGCACCGCAACGCTGCGGTCCGGGAGGTAGCGGATGACCGAGTTCGCGGTCTTGGAAGTCATAGGGCCGAAGTCGCCGTCGGCCAAAATCAAGAAGCGAGGAGCAGCCATAGTTCAGGATGGTACCGGCTGAGCGGTGATGGTGGGTTCCGCGTCCGCGGGGATGGTTCCGCTGGGCTTGACTTCACTCGCGGTATCGCCGTACACCTCGCCCATCAGGATGTGGCGGATCAATACCATAACAAACGCGAGAATAGGCACCGCAACGATGAGTCCAGTAAGCCCGAACAGCTTACCGATCAAAAGCACGCCAGCGATGGTAATCACCGGCGGCAGGTTTACCTGTCTTTCCATCACCACTGGTGCCACGAAGTTTGCCTCGACCAGGTGCACGCCGATCCCGAGCAGCGTCACCGCGATTGCCTTCCCAAGACCCGCCACACCAAGAGCGAAGAGCGCCGGAATCAGAGTCGAGAACAGCGTGCCGAAGAAAGGCACAATGGCGGCGACGCCGGCAAAAACACCGAACGCCAGGAAGTACTGGAGGCCCAGCAACCAGAGACCTAGCGTAGTCAGAACAGCCAGAACGGACATGGCAATGAGCTGCCCTACTACCCAGGCATGCAGCGTGAACTTCAGGTCGTACAGAATGATTCTCGCGAGGGAGCGGCGCTCCGGCGGCACCAACGCAATGACACCCTCAACATAGGTCGATGGATTGCGGGCCAGGTAGAGCGCCATCACAAACACGCTGACCACCTCGATGATCAGCTCGATGCCGCCCTTGAGATAGGGCACCACGGCACCGCGCAGCACACCGACCAGCTCGTTGAGTGAGCTGGCCAGCAATCCCGGCTGGGTATCTTCGGTCGCGCCGCGCCGAAGCACTGGAATCCGACTGAGCAGTCGGTTGATGCTTTGATCCAGCTCGCTAAGAAACTTGGGTAGGTTGGCAGTGAGGTCCTGCACCTGGGCGGTTACCGCCGGCGCAATGAGGAAGAACACCCCGACCAGCCCCCCGATGGTCAGTGCGACCGCGGCCGTAAGCCCCAGCGAGCGCGGCACCCCCAGCCGCCGCTGGAGAAAACCGGAAACGGCGTCGAGGTAGACTGCGAGAATGATGGACAGGAAAATGATGATCAGCACGTCGATCGTGCGGACCAGAAGGGCTACAACGATGACGGCGAGGAGAACCCAGCCGAGCGGGAATCCTCGCCGTCGTTCTGCTTCGACCGCGGCCATCAGCTAGCTTTCCCCTCGTCCCCTTCCTCTATCAGCTCGGCATCACGCACATCGTCCCGCCCCGTGCCGAGCTGCTTCGAGCCCGGACTACGTCCAGGCCCGAGAATTCCCATCTTTGCCTTCAGCTCGAGCAGCTGCTGATCGGAGCTACCCTTGTACTCCAGCGCCTCGAATTGCCGTGCCAGCAGGTCGCCCGATACTTCCTCGTTGAGCTCAGCCGCCGCAAGGGCCCTTCGCTCCGTCGCTTCGATCTTTTCGGCCATGCGCTCGAAGCTCTCAAATGCGCTCTTGTCGGCCAGGCCGGACATCGTCTCCTGAATACGCTGCTGCGCCTCCGCCCGCTTGGATCGGGCCACCAGGATGTTTTTCTTGCGCTTGGCTTCCTCGATCTTGTCGTTGAGCTGGCGGAGCGAAAGCTTGAGCTGGTCTGTTTCCGTTTTGTGCCGCAGCCAGGTTTCGTGCAGCTGTTGGGCGTGCTGTAGTTGCTCGTTGTACCGGCCTAGCGCCTGCTTGGCCAGATCGTCACGACCCTCCTGCACCGCGATCATGGCCCGACGCTCCCAGTCCTCGGCCTGCTTCTTCATGGCTTCGGCATCGGCCTGCAGCTTTCGCTCGTCGGCGATGGCCGAGGCGACCTGTTGCTTGGCCTTGGCGAGCTGGGTCTTCATGTCCACGATCAGCTGGTTCAACATTTTCTCCGGGTTCTCGGCCCGGGATATCAGATCGTTGATGTTCGACCGCAGCATGGTGGAGAGACGGTCAAAGATTCCCATGACACTTCACCTTTCGCGGTAAGGAGCAAGCGCGCCCAGGTGCGAGGCCAACGCTAGAGTGATCGAGTCGAAGCTGGCCTCGAACTCGCTGTAGTCGAGGTTTTCCAGCTCCAGCGTATCGGTGAGCACCACGTGATCGCCTTCGAGACCGTACGACCCGTGCACCAGCTCCCGCGCGTTGTACTCCAACAGCTGCCGGAAGAGCTCGCCTCGGCGCGGCTCGCTTGCCGGCAGCTCCATTACACGTACCCTGAGGATCACCACCGGCGGGGCGTAATGCACTAC
>DASPKB010000174.1:0-3114 GCA_035628315.1 Gemmatimonadales bacterium
CCCAGGTTCGGGCCGTTGCCCGGCGGGCGCTCCAGGCGGCGGGATACGCCGTGTACGAGGCGATCACGGGGCTCGCCGCCCTTCATTTCATGGACTCGCATCCAGGCGAGATCGACGTAATCGTGAGCGACGTCGTCATGCCGGGCGTAAACGGGCGGGAGATGGCGGACCAGCTCCGCATCACGCATCCGGACGTTCCGATTCTCTTTGTTTCGGGCTACCCCGGGGCTGAAATCGAGAGGCGGGGATTGAGGCTACAGGAGGGCATGTACCTGCAGAAGCCGTTTACGCCGGAGGCGCTGGCTTCGGCGGTGCATGGCACATTACAAAGGAGCAGGCAAGCCGTATCGTCGCGGCAACCTCATCTATTCCAGGACCCGCCTGACCGATAACGCGAGTTGGTCTACTGTGAATGGTTTGGGCAGGAATGGGGCTTCCCGTTCAACCAGGCCGCGCAGCATGAGGTCTTCTTCGGTAAAAGCTGAGGTATAGAGGACCCGGGGCGCTGCCTGCAGCAGGCCGATCCTCCGGCCCAGCTCCCCTCCGTTCATGTCCGGAAGCACGACGTCGGTAAGAACCAGGTCGACCCGTGCTCCGTTCTCCAGAGCCCGAATCGCTTCGCCCGCAGTCCCCGCTTCGATGCAGCGGTATCCCAACTCTCTCAGCGCCATCAGGGTCACGGCTCGTACCAGCGGTTCGTCCTCGACCACGAGGATTGTCTCGGTGCCGCCCAGCCGGGGAGCTACGGCCCTGGTCTGCGGGGCGGACGCAGCCGGAACCGCCGCCGGCCAATACACCCGCATCACTGTACCGTGGTCCAGCTCGGAGTAGGCCGAGGTGAAGCCGCCACTCTGCTTGGCCGCTCCATACACCATCGCGAGGCCGAGACCGGTTCCGCGGCCGGCGGGTTTGGTGGTGAAGAATGGCTCCCAGATTCGTTCCAGCGTTGCGCGGTCCATCCCCGTGCCGTTGTCGCTCACGGTGAGTCTGGTGTAGCGGGCTCCAGGAGTCATCGCACCGGCGCGCCGCGAAGCTTCCTCGGCACTCAGCTCCACGCTGTCGGTTGCGATGGTCACGCGGCCGCCCTGCGGCATGGCATCCCTGGCGTTCAGGACCAGGTTCATCAGGATCTGCTCCACCCGGCCAGGATCGGCAAACACCGCGGGCAGATCTGATGCGAGCTTCAGCCGCAGCTCGCTCGCCTCGCCGACCGTCACTCGGAGGATAGGCTCGGCTTGCTGGACCAGACCGTTCAGGTCGAGGTTTCTGGGCTGGATCAGCTCTCGCCGCGCAAAGGCTAGCAGCTGCCCGGTGAGATTGGCCGATCGTTCGGCGGCGTGGCGGATCTGTTCGACATCCTGCCGCCTGAGATCCGCTTCCTCCATGCCTCGCACCAGGAACTCGCTATAGCCGATGATCGCCGTAAGCATGTTGTTCAGGTCGTGGGCGATTCCTCCGGCCAGGCGGCCCACGGCGTCAAGCCGCTGGGCCTGGTGCAGCTGCTCCTGGATTTGCCGCTCCTCGGTAACATCCTCCTGAACGCACACCAGAAGATTGCGACCTCCGATCTCGATGGCCGAGATTCGGGCATGGGTGGTAAATGCGGTGCCGTCCTTGCGCCGATTGCTGAAGTCGCCGACCCACGCTCCCTTCTTTTTCAGTTGCTCGATGATCTCGGCGACGATGCGCTGATTTTCCTCCGGGGGGTAGGTGTTCTGCACCGTGACGTGCTGTCCGATGAGCTCTCCGCGGTCGTACCCGAACATCCGGTCCTCCGCGGGATTGGTGTAGAGAATGAAGCCGTTCTCGTCCGAGACGCTCACCCCCTCCACCATGCTGTTGAGAATCTGCTCGTGCAGCCGTTGCTCGTCGGCGAGAACCGTCTGCTGGCCGGTAGGAAGCCGGCCACGCTCGCCCTCAGGCGCCATCGGCCTTCCCGGCGACTCGAGCAGGTTTCGCCGTCAACGCCATGATGCGATCTCCTTCTTGTTCGCGCCCATCTGAAACTCCCCGTTCAAGTGGCACCACAGATACCGTTCTGCTGCCGCGGAAGTGGTGAGCCAAGTCACCTGCGCTTGAAGGAGCCATATTCCCTCATGCCAACGCTCCGCTACCTCTCCGCACCAGCGCGCTGGCAGAGGCTCGTACCCGCGCTGCTCTCCGCCCTCGTCGCGGCAGGTCCCACTGTGGCTGCGCAGCAGCGCGCGGCGCCGTTCGAGACCCTCGACCTCTCGATCGAGCTACTTGCGGATATTCACCAGAGCAGGTTGCAACGTGACTGGTCGACTGGTCCGGTGCTCGGGATCGGCCTCGCCCTGCCGTTCTACCTCGGCAATGTCGAGCTCGGCGTTCAGCTCGCCCGCCCCTCGGCACGCCAGGCATCCCTGCCGGACTTCCGCTCGCTCTTCGTCTACGCCGGTTGGAGCGGCACACGGGAGCTCGGCCGCCGACTCCGTGCTGAAGCCGGTGTGCGGGCCGGCATCGTGGGGCTCAGCTTCCATGGCGACAACATTGCGGAGGGTCGCGAACGCGAAAGCGAGCCCGCCGTGACCGCGCGCGGGGCGCTGCGCTGGACGCCGCGTGCCCCATGGTTCACCGAGGCGGCTGTCGCGTGGCACTCCGTGTTCACCGAACCGCGAATGGAGCAGCTGTTCCTCTCCGCGGCGGTGGGCCGCCGCTTCCGGACGCCGACATGGCTGCGCGACTTCCTCGATTGAGCAGCCTGCTGCTGGCGGGTGCCTGCGCCGGCACCAGGCTCGCCGCCCAGACGGACACCGCTCACGTCGAGTCCGTCACCGGGGAGACGCTCCACCGCGCGGGGGCGACCCGATTGAACGACGTGTTACGGCTCGGCACGTCCTGGCCGGTGAGCACCGTGGACGGGTTTACCTGGCAAGTTGCCCCGCCGGGTGGCAGCCCGTTCACCCCGGCGCGAACGCTGGTGCTCGTGGACGGCCGCCGCGTGGAGGCGGACTTATTGGGCCGCCTGGATATCGACCGCCTCGGGGTACCGCTGGAGCGGATCGGGCGGGTGGATTTCATCGAGCTTCCGAATTTCGCGGCCGGCCGGATCATGACCGAGGGCACCCTCCACATCCACACTACCGAGCCTGA
>DASPKB010000175.1:0-3318 GCA_035628315.1 Gemmatimonadales bacterium
CAGCAGCTTCAGATCTTCCAGGATCGCAGCCACTCCCACCAGCGCGGGAAAACTCGGGTTGTTCCTGAAACTATCCGTGGCATCGCGCAGCCCGGGTGCCACCGGTCCGCCGGTCTCGCTGCGATAACGCCGATAGGCGTACCCCAGGTCGCGAAAGACTCGTTTCAGCGATCGAATTTCGCGCTGCTCGGCTGTGAGTTTCCTGTCGTCAGGCGTGTCTGAGGGTCCGGGAACGGAGTCAGATTCGATGGCGAGTCGCGCCTTCATCACGCGTTCTGCCAATCGCTCGTTCAACGAGGGAACCGACTCGGCGTGCTCCGAGCCGATGATTGGGGGCGAAGTTTGGGTCATGGGATCCTGCTGGTTGTGAGAGCACCTCCAGGCCGGAATGGAGCAGAGGCTATCTAAAGCTAACCCCGGGTAGCGCCTCTGGCGAACCTGCCGGATGGCCATTGATCACCGGCGCAGGCGGTCTGGAGCACTAGGTTGAGCATGGTGCCGAGCGCAGCATCCTGGCCACCGATATTGCAACTCCATACGCATACCTCTCTTATAAAGAGATTCCATGTTCCTGCTCAGCCTGGCTCTTCTCACCTCGCCGGCGGACAGCGCCGCCGTCGTGCGGGACATTCAAGTCGCTGCCGGCGAGACCATTCGGACGACCAGCATCGGCACCGGCCAGCCGATCGTCCTCATTCCCGGTATCTTCGGTGGTGCGTTCGGCTATCGAAAGATTACCGGCCCGCTGGTTGCCCAGGGGTACCGTACCATCGTGGTGGAGCCCCTCGGCTATGGCTTCTCCTCTCGTCCCAAGAAGGCGGATTACTCGTTCGGCGCGCAGACTAAGCGCCTGGCCCGCACGCTTGACGAGATGGGCGTCAAGCAGGCCCTCATCGTGGCCCAGTCCACCGGTGCCGCCATTGCCTTTCGCCTGGCGCTAGAGCGGCCAGACCTTGTGCGCGGTCTCCTCTCCATCGGTGGTGGTCCCGCCGAAACCGCCGCCACGCCAGGATTGAAGAGGGCGTTCAAGTTCGGCGGCGGACTTGTCAAGCTCGCGATGGACGAATCAAAGCTGCGCCACGATGTGCGTCGCGAGATCGTCAAGAACTCTGGGGACACTACCTGGGTGACTGACGCAGTGATTCGCGGATATACGGCTGGGCCAGCGGCCGATCTCGACCGGTCAATCGACGCCTTCCAGCGCATGGCCAAATCCAAAGAGAGCACCTCGCTTGCTGACCGGCTGCATCAGTGCAGGGTGCCGGTGCTGTTGCTGGTGGGAACGGTGGAGCACCCCGCAGAGGTGACCCAAGATCAGCGCGAGCTGCTGAAGCAGAAGTTGCCCCGGTTCAGGATCGAGAGTGTGCCCGGTTCGGGCCAGTACATCCAGGAGGAGCAACCGCGTAGTGTGCTCGATGCGGTTCTCCGGCTGGGGCGGGTAGCTCGGCAGGCGTGATCTGGTGTTCGGCCAATGTCTTTGCTATGATCGCGTGGGGATTTTGCTCCTGGAGGGGCCCCATGGGCGAAGTCACGCGACCACACAGGCCGACTTGGCACGGAGCATCTGTGCTGGTGGTCGACAATGAGCCGGCCGCCCGCAAGCTCGTCCGCCGCACGCTCGAAGCCGAAGACTTTCAGGTGGAAGAGGCCGACGCTGGCGAGTCCGCCCTGGAACTCATCCAGGCGCGCGAGGAGCCATTTGATTTAGTGCTCACCGATCTCTCCATGCCGGGGATCGATGGTCGTCAGGTGTCGGAAACGCTGGCCCGCTACCGCCCCAGCGTGGCTGTTCTCTGCATGTCGGCCGATCCGGATGGGGTGCCCCGGATCGGTCCCTCGGACACACCCATCCGCGTGATGCTCAAGCCGTTCACCGCCGACGATCTGTATCATGCGGTTCGAGACGCCATCACTCGTTCCGCCGATCTTACCGCAATCGCGGAGAACGAGATCGTCCTGGCGCAGGCTGGACTGAGTAAGTTCGCGAAGGCGTTGGATGCGAGTCGGACGCTGCGGGTACACACGCTGGATCTGGTGGTGGCGGCGCGAGAGCTGCGCCGGCACCTTGTTAAGGGGTGATGGTCCCCCGTTTAGGACGACCTCGCCGTCGGTTCGTGGTGCATTGGGATCAGGCCACCCGCCACTCAGCCAGAGAAGCATAGGCGCTGCCGCGACCCTGATCCGGATTGATCGTCAACTCGAGGGCGGTCACGGTAGCGAGATCGACGTTGAGGTCCTCCAGCTCGCTGGTCGAGCCTTCAGGGCTGAAGGTATACTGCTGGCGTACTACGTCTCGGAAAGAGCGCCCACCATCCGGCGACCACCGGAGAGTGAACTCCTGGGTCCGCATGGCAGCCGGCTCGTCGAAGCGGAGCCGGATACGCCGTAGTCGTTGGGGCTGATGGAAAAGCAGGCGTATGCTCTGGAGTCCCGGCTCTCCCGCCCGCCATCCGGAGCCGCTCCACGGCAGGAGGGCACCCTCGATTGGGTGTGCCGGGTCCTCCGAGGTGAGCTCCACCTGCGCCATATCCTCCAGGTCGAACCAGGTCTCCTCTCCTTCTGGTTTCTTCTGGTGTTCTGGGGACTCAACCACCCTCTTTTGCATAGCGATTACTCCTACAGAGGACTTTCAGTGGACAGCGGCGGACCTTCATCTCCGTCGCGAACCTCGACGAAATGGGTGGAAATCGACTCGTCCACTCGTAGCTCGACCCCTGCTTGCCCAGCTCTGCTGCGGTAAACGCTCTGCTCCCTGGCGGAAAGCTCGTCCCACCAAGTCCGGCTCACAACGATAATCGACGCACCGCTCAGCGTCTTGGACTCGACCTCGGTCAATGCTTGGGGCAACGAATCACGCCGAACGATCATAGGCAGCTCCGAGAGAATTCTCCTACGTTCATTGTAGCAGCTGGACCAATCCCTTCTCTATCTACCACCCAACCCGCCGAGCCCCGAGCATCCGAGCACCTAGAGCGTAGGCGCCGCGAGATTTCCGCAGGCGACGGTCACCGCATTGTTGGCCGCTGAGGCCTGGACGACCACGAAATAGCTTCCTGTGGTCGGCGTCTGGAGCGCCAGATCGGTCGTCACCCGCGCGCGGCCATCACCACCGACCTTTGCGGCTGGGTATTCCCTGGCTGAGCCAACTACCCCCTCATCGGATCCGCATTGGCCCCGGCGAAGCTGCCAGGGATGCAGACCGCCAGGAGTGGCATTTGCCAGATCCAGCGTGACGGTTGTACTGCCATTCTCTGAAGCGGGCGACATCGAGGCCGAGCCATTCATCTGGACCACGCCTGCCAGGTTCGCTGGTGTGGC
>DASPKB010000176.1:0-4120 GCA_035628315.1 Gemmatimonadales bacterium
AAGGCACCGTGGAGCTCGACGTTGCGGAGCGGCGGGACTTCGAGATCCGCATCAGCGCGCTGAACGGCGAGATCAAGGCGCTACCGCCCGGCTTCGCCCGCCTCCGGACGGACGACGGCTATCT
Source organism: Gemmatimonadales bacterium (assembly GCA_035628315.1). Classification (GTDB taxonomy): domain Bacteria; phylum Gemmatimonadota; class Gemmatimonadetes; order Gemmatimonadales; family GWC2-71-9; genus CAVVWJ01. The sequence goes on from DASPKB010000176.1 coordinate 125, forward strand.
GCTCAGAAGCGGTAATGGAGGAGCGCAGTTATCGATCAACGCCGTCAATGGCGATGTCGTGGTGGGGCGCCAGTAAGTCGTTCCTGTTGCTCGTCGCGGTGAGCCGCGGTGCCGGCTCGCTACGGGCTGAGCCTTCAAGGGAGGAAAGTGATCCACAAGGTTAAGCCATTGCTCGCAACTGCCTTTGCGGCACTTCTGGCGTTTGTCGTGGGCTCCAGCGCGTGGGGACAGTCCAGGCGAGAAGAGATTATCCGGGTGAGAACTCTACCGCTCAATGTGGATCTTCGTCCGCAGCCACAGCTCGTCACGACCGATGCCGATCAGCGCGTCATGGCTTATGTGGTCTTTATCACCAGCTGGGCTGACTACAACCTCACCTTCGCGCGTATCGACGTAGAGGACGCGAACAGCGGCGCCGTGCTCGCGAGCTACGATCGGAAGGCGCTGGAGGATCCGGCACGGCTGCGCACCACCCGGTTTATCACGTCGAAAGCCTCGCCCGGGAATCGCGTTCTTCCTGCCGGCCGAACGGCGATCTTATACATCATCCTTCCCGTGACCGCTGGCAGCACTGTCCCGAAGGCTTTGCGCCACCGCTTCACATTCGAGCCCGATGACAAGCTCCGCATTGTCCGTGACGACGGATCGCTGACGACCGAGCTCGTCGCTGTCTCGGAGCCAGTTCCTGTCAACCCTGCCGCCGTCCCGGTCCTGGGGCCGCCACTGGAAGGCGGCCCCTGGAGATGCGGGAATGGCCTCGCTCTGGGGAACTCGCACACCAGTCTCTATTCGTTCCGCACCGCCCAAATGCGGGTGCCGCAGCTTTTCGGATGCGACCTCCTCAAGGTCGATTCCGGAGGTAACATTTTGCCGTCGCCTTTTCCTAACCAAATCACGGCATCCATGTTCTACGGCTATGGTGCGAAGGTGCTAGCCGTCGCGGACGGGCGGGTTGTCGTCGCCCACGACGGGATTCCCGAGAGCACCCCACAGGTCAGTGGTGAGGTATCCATGCCTGTTCCGCTGACCAACGCCACTGTCGCGGGAAATTGGATCGCCCTTGACATCGGCGGCGGGCGCTATGCCTTTTATGCCCACTTTCAGCCGGGCTCACTGCGCGTCAAGGTGGGAGACCGGGTTCGAGCTGGGCAGGTCCTCGGTTTGGTGGGCATGGCCGGGAACGCAGTCAATCCACATCTTCATTTTCATGTCGGCAATGCTCCATCGCTGAATGGCAGCGATGGAGAGCCGTACGTCTTCCGGGACTATGTCTTCGAGGGTCGTTCCGTGCCTGACAAGACGGCCGCTCGGCGGGTGGAACGGCGCGTGCCTGTGGAAAACTCGCTGCTCACCTTTCCGAGCGCGAAGCCCTGACATGGCGATCGGGCGCGCGTGCTACCCGCTCCGGCGTCCGCTCGACCTGAGCTTCGAACAGTTGATGGACGCAGCTCTGGCGGGGGTAATCCGCCGCCGTGTCGTTCCACTCGACGAGCAACTGGCGGTGTTCCGCCTCGGTAAAGATCGGCAGTTCGGAGAGGCGCCGCTCAGGGCAGGCGACGGCGCCTTCCAGCAGCGTCCGCAGATGACCGAGCATCCGGGTGATCGTTGCGGCATCGAACAAGTCCGTGTTGTACTCTAACACCGTCCGCAGCTCGTCTGCTTCTTCGACCGCGTACAGAGTTAAATCGAACTTTGATATCCCGAGGTCAAATCTGAGCGGCTGCACCGTCAGGCCCGGCAATTCGAGCGCCATTCCTGGTGTGTTCTGCAGAACAAACATCGCCTGGAAGAGCGGCGTGCGGCTCAGGTCGCGCTCCGGCTGCAGCTCCTCGACCAGCTTCTCGAACGGCAGGTCCTGGTGCGCGTAGGCGCCCAGCGCCACCTCCCGCACCCGCCCCAGTAGCTCCCGGAACGTCGGGTCGCCCGAAAGATCCGTGCGCATCACCAGCGTGTTGACGAAGAAGCCGATCAGGCCCTCGACCTCGGCCCGGTTGCGGTTGGCGATGGGCGAGCCGACGACGACGTCCTCCTGGCCGGTGTAGCGGTGGAGCAGCGTCTGGAAGGCCGCCAGCAGCGTCATGAAGAGCGTCGCCCCTTCGCGCTGCGAGAGGGCTTTGAGCCCCTCCGACAGCTCCTTCGGCAGCAGGACAGATTGGTGCGCCCCGCGGAAGCTCTGCACTGCGGGCCTGGGGCGGTCCGTAGGCAGTTCGAGCACGGGCGGGGCGTCCGAGAGCCTTTCGCGCCAGTAGGAGAGTTGCTCTTCGAGGGTCTCGCCTTGCAGCCACTGGCGCTGCCACTGGGCGAAGTCGGCGTACTGGATCGGCAACTCCGGCAGAGTTGAAGGACATTTGAAAGAGAACGCTTTATAAAGAGCCGCTAGTTCTTTGTTAAATATGCCCAGCGACCACCCGTCAATGACGATGTGATGCATTGTCAGCAGTAGGATGTGATCGTCATCGCTCAAACGCACTAAGCTGGCTCGCACTAATGGACCTCGCGCTAGATCAAAAGGCCGCCGTGCCTCTTCAGTGACTAGCCGCTGAGCCCCAGACGCGCGCTCCCCTTCCGGGTGCTCACTAAGATCAGTAACTGGCAGCGCCACCGGCTGGCGCTCGGCAATAACCTGCATCGGCCTGCCGTCCACACTGGGGAAGGTTGTGCGCAGCGACTCATGGCGAGCGACGATGGCCTCGAGCGCCTGATGCAGCGCCTCAACATTGAGGGCTCCGCTCACCCGGATGGGGCATGGGATGTTATATAAAGAACTGCCCGGCTCCAACTGGTCGAGAAACCACAGCCGCTGCTGCGCAAACGAGAGGGGCAGCTCCGCGGGGCGCGAGACCGGCAGCAGGGGCGGGGCTTGCAGGCCCACACCTGCTCGACGGGCCACCTCTACCGCCTCGGCCAGCCCGGCCACGGTCGGCGTCTCGAAGAAGGTGCGCAGGGGTAGCTCCACCCGAAAGGCGTCACATATGCGAGACATAACCTGAGTTGCCCTCAGGGAATGCCCACCTAAGTCGAAGAAGTTGTCATGGACGCCGACCTGTTCGACACCGAGGACCTTGGACCAGATTCCAGCTAGCACCTCCTCAACGGCAGTGCGAGGCCTCACGAAAGCTCCTTCCAGCTCGGGCCGCGCCTGCTCGGGCGCCGGCAGCGCTCGCCGGTCCACCTTCCCGTTGGGCGTCAGCGGCAGCGCGTCGAGCGTGACGAAGGCAGACGGCACCATGTAGTCGGGCAGCTTGCCCTTCAAGTAGCTGCGCAACTCACTCACACTCAGCACCGGCTCCCGTGCGGCCACAAGGTAAGCTACTAAACGCTTATCGCCAGCTACACCCTCTCTGACCACGACCACCGTCTCGCGCACCGCCGGGTGCTCTGCCAGCACCGCCTCGACCTCGCCCAGTTCAATGCGGTAGCCCCGGACCTTCACCTGGTCGTCGATGCGACCAAGAAATTCAAGATTGCCGTCGGACCGGTAGCGGACTCGGTCCCCGGTTCTATAGAGCCGGGCCTCGGGAACCTGAGAAAACGGGTCGGGGATGAACTTCTGCCGGGTGAGACCGGGGCGCTGCCAGTAACCCCTCGCCAGCCCCGCGCCTCCCAGATAGAGTTCGCCGGGCATGCCGATCGCCACCGGGCGCCGCCTGGCATCGAGCACGTAGGCCCGGGTGTTGGCGATGGGCCGGCCGATGATGGCGGGCGAGTGCGCCTCCCTGAGCGCAAACGTAGAGTACGTCGTGCATTCCGTCGGGCCGTAGAGATCAAAAACCTTCTCCGCTCTGGTTTTCTCATACACCCGCCGCACGAGAGACGGCGATAGCGGCTCGCCGGCCAGGTTGACCACGCGAATGGATGCCGGGAGCCGTTCGAGTTGCAGCAGCTCCATAGCCGATGGGACAGAGTTGATCAGTGTCGGCTCCGCGTCCGGCGGCAGGTTGGCCAGCTCTTTGAAATCCTGTACCAGAAGGACAGCGCCTCCCCAGGCCAGTGGAG
>DASPKB010000177.1:0-9279 GCA_035628315.1 Gemmatimonadales bacterium
CACGCTTGCGCTCCGCCGGAACGGCTGTGTCGGCGAGGTATTCGGCAGCCAGCACCGGGAGCTGGAATTCGTCATCGATCATGTGGTAGTTCTCCCGGGTCTTCTGCAGATCCCGCAGCACCTCCCTTGCCTGAGAATTACGGTTGGCGCGAATCAGCGAGTCGTAGACCACCGCATGCTCTCGTATAGCCTGCCCGCCGAGGGCTTCCTCATGGCTCACTTCGCCCCGCGGGCCGAGCTTCCGGAGAACGCTGGCTATGACATGCTCCGACATTGCCGGAGTCCAGATGGGCCGCATCATGAGCGCGGTCATCATCATGTCCCGGCCGAAGTAGGTGGCGAAGTTTGGTAGCCCGGCCATCAGCTTCTCTTTCGAGCTAAGCAGCTCGACTCCACGGGCCTGCCGTTCGAGCCGGTGGGCTCGAGTCTTTGCAGCAGTATCGCCGGCGGGAGCCGGCCGCCTCAAAAACTCGAGGAACTCGGGCCGGAAGATGTCCTCGCGGGTAAGCGGAGTGAGCGGCGCAGCATCGGTGGTTACCCTCACCCGAAACCGCAGCGGCCCGTTGCGCGCCGATAACTTCACGGTTCGCTCACCAGCGCGCAGTGTCGTAGTCCGGTGGTCGGCGAGCAGTTCAACCTTCATGCGGTTCTTGCCGTCGAGAGTCGGACGCTCGAGCCGAACGACTGCGCGGCTGTCCGGAGACTGGGCAATATCTGGATGGAGACGCGCCCGCAGCTGGTCGACGCTTTCCGCCTCCAGGAGCGCGAGGTGCTGCTGCCGTTCCGCGGGCTCCAGCTTTGCAAGGGTGCTGACCAGCAGGGACTCTTCGGCGACCTGAAAGCGGGGGGCACTGAACCGCTCCTGGTATCGGCGGTTGTAGACGAAATCGCGCTCAACCCGCATCGATCCCAGGAGAAACCATCCCAGCTCGATCTGGCGGCTGTCGGTCACCAGCTCATACTCGATGCTTCGGTCCTGGCCGGCATCCACCACCTGCGCGGCCTCGGCACCCCAGCGGAGTTTCGCCGGACGGCCTCGCGCGTCTCGCACGTTGAAGCCCGCACTCTCGTTGGCTCCGTTGGCCCAGACCAGCACGACACGGGATGTCTGGGGCTGGATATATATCTGAACCGTATTGCCCCTGGAGTCACGATAAAAACGAGTCTGGTACCCCTGATAAGAGGCAGTGTCGTCGATGCCCGGCTCGGGGAAGGCGAGCACCGGCATCACTGGACGAGAAGTTAAAACTGACGTCCCAGGACGCTCAGGATCATCGTAGATCGATGTCCCCAAGCTGAGCAGCACCGCGAGCGCTACGCCCAAGAAGTCACGCGACATCATTTGCTCTTTGCGAGTGTCATTCGTCGCCCGTTGGCGTCAACGGTTACATCGTAGCGCTTTCCACGGGAATACACGTTTCGAACCGTGAGTCGCTTAATCCGACTCGGTAGCAGCGGCGCAAAGGCAGGCTCCAACCCCTTCTCGCCCCACCGGAGGCCGGTGTAGCCATAGATCACCTGCTGGAGGAATCCGCCTGCTCCGGTCACGAAATTGACCGCGTCTTTCTTGTCCGGTGTCTCCGATAACATCAGAAACGGACCCTGGAGCCAGCCTTGGTAGCTGTGCGGCAGCAGCGAGTCCAGTAACCTTCGGTCGCCGAGTTCGGCGGCATCCACCGCCAGCAGGGTAGAGCCCATCATGGCACCGGGCCCTCCGCTCAGGAGGCGTTTTACGGCCTGCTCGAGCTGGGATCGCTTGGCTCGCTCACTCATCGGTACCCCGAGCGGATAGCTGAGCAGCGGCGTCACATCGCCGAGAGTCGAATCCGGGGCGCCCTCATAGGTCCGGTAGAACTCACTCGCGGAGTCGTAGGGCATGTGAAGCTTTGCGGCCACTTCGCTCCAGCGTGGATCGGCTCGCTGGCCGAGACTGCGGCTGGCCCGCGTGGCGATCTGCAGGTTCAGCCGGGCGACGGCGTTAGTGTACGCATCGTCGCTCACCCCGATCAGTCCTTCGGAGACCGAGACCACATTGTTGATGTGGTAGCGCTGATCGGCGGAGTCATAGGACGATCGGCTCACCCAGAAGTCGGCTGTCTCCCGGATGACCGGGTAGCCCTCGCGCTCGAGCCACCTCCTATCGCCGGTAGCCTGGAAATACTGCCACTGCGCCAGAGCCACATCTCCGTTCACGTGGATTTCCGAGCGGGCGTTCTGGACAGCGAAGTGCGGCGTTGTCTCCTCCCCGAGCTCGTCGGCCTCCCAGGGATACATGGCGCCGCGGAAGCCGTTTGACTTGGCATTGGCCCGGGCCGCCTCCAATGTCCGCCACCGGAACGACACGAGAGACCGCGCCACATCGGGGTGAGTAGCGAGGAGGGACGGGAACATCCAGGTGTCGCTGTCCCAAAAGATGTGTCCGTAGTAGCCGCCGCTGGAAAGGCCCATGGGCGGAATTCCGAGGGCGGTGCCCGAGTCGGCACTGCAGAGCAGGTAGAAGAGCATGGACCGGGCGACACGCTGGAGCGCGGGATCCCCTTCGATTTCGATATCGCTCCGCCAGCGCCGGGCCCAGGCGGCGGCATGCTCGTCCGCCAGTGACCGGAACCCGCGAGAGCCGGCGGCCTGCGCTCCGTGCACGGCGCGAGGGAGCAAATTTTTCCCGGTCTCTGCTGCAAGCGCGCTCGTGGTTTGTACGAAGGTGTAGTTCTGACCTCTCCTGGCGTCGAACATGAGCTCCACCAGCGCGGTGTCGCCCTGCGCTACCGTCCGCACGGCGGAGTTAGTCGGCAACCTGGGCCAGGTGATCTCTGCCGCCTGAGCCAGAATTTTCCGGCGCCCCTCAGGAGACGAGCTCATCGCCAACCTTGCTCCCCGCGAAATCCGACTCGCCTGCCGCGCCTGCACCGTCATGTGGCCGGGGTACCAGATGTCGGCCGGCTTCCAGTTCGGATCGGCCGCCGAGAGGGTGTCGAGTGGAAGCCGGCGGGGCGGCGGCTGTCCCACGATGGCGAAGCGCACGCCGACGCGTCCGGCATATTGGGGTGCCAGATCCAGCCGGATGACTCCCAGATCGGGATGAGACCTCGAGACAAACGTCTGCACCCGAACCGACATCCGCCCGGAGCCACTTACCCAGTGAAAGCTGGTGCGCACCACGCCGCTGCGCATGTCGAGCACCTGGGTATAAGCGTCCACCGAGCCCTTATCCGGCTGCTCCGGCTCGAGCCAGCGTCGTCCATCGAACACGTCGATCGCCGTCCAGGAAGGGATGCTGACGATGCGGGGAACGTCGTCCGGGGCGGCCTCATACAGGCCGGCCATGAATGACGGCGCTGAACCGATGCCCAGCGGAGGCACCACGAGCCCGAGCCGGCCGTTTCCCAGGTAAGGCGAGGGAGTACGGGCAACATCGGTGGTGGACAGGTAGAACGTCGAGTCGGCTTCAGGCCTGGCTGGCGATTGCGCTGACAGACCCAGGGCAGCGACAAGCTGCGCCCCGGAGGCAAGTGCTGCGGCTCTCTTCATGCTTGATCCTATAACAGAAGGCGGCGGGCCCGAAGACCCACCGCCGAGTGTAGTCAGTACCCGCCAAGCATCAGCGATCCAGCCGGGCACCCCCGAAGTCATACTCGATGGATGCCTGCAGCCGCCGCGGCAGCAGCGGACGAGCCAGGAAGACCGGCGCGCCGCCCGCAGTGAGCAACCGCGGGTTGCCTTCTTCCAATCCCTTACTCTGGAATGCGTTTAGCAGTTGAACGTTGATCCGGGCTCCGGCGTTCGGAATGGCGAACCCGGCTCCGAAGTTGAAGTAGTTGTACGACGGTAGCGTGGTCCCGACGGTCTGGTCTACAGCGCGCTCGCCCACGAAGTGCCAGTCAGCGGAGAACTGGAGCCCCGCGATCCGGCGCGGCGAGTACATGACGGCCAGGTTTCCGATCGTCTTCGGCACACCGTTCAGCCTGGTGCCAAGATCGGTTCCCGAGGCGAACTCGGCGTCCACGAAGGTTCCGTTGCCCATCAGCTGGAGCCCGTCGATCGGACTGGCGAACGCTTCCACTTCAACACCCTGGGATTGGGTCTCGGGGTCGGTCTGGATAATCCAGGTGGTGCCGCCGGTGACCGGATCCACCACTGCTCCCTGGCTGATGATGTTCTTGAGCTCGGTTCTGAAGCCGTTCACCGTGACGCCCGCCCTGCCGGACGCGTACTTCACCCCGAGCTCGCCGGTATACACTTCGCGGGATTCGAACAATTCCACCTGCGCTTGAGCCTGAGCATTCAGGAACTCGTCCAGCGCCGGCATCTTGTAGCCGCGGGAGCCGGTGCCATATACCGACCAGTTGTCGTTGACTCTGAAGTTCAGCCCCAGCGACGCCGACCAATCGGTGATGTCCCGGCTGAAGTGCCGGAAGGTGTTGTTGCCGAAGGTCATGTTGTCGACCGTCGTGGCCGGATTCTCATCGAGATCGAAGGTCGAAGTGTTCTCCGAGTTCTGCACGAAGTTGTCGTACTCGACCCGGGCACCCAGGTCGGCACGCAGCCGCTCCATGAGCTGGACCTCTGCTCCGATCACACCCGAGACTACGGTCGTGTTACCCGACCCGTTCACATAATTGGACAGATATTTACGAAATCCGTTGGCGGTGACGCTCCGCGCGGTGTCACCGGGAGGCGTTACGATTACGTCCAGGAACCGGGGGTTGTCCCGCACGTCCATGAGAATGTCGGTGAAGAACCACCGGTTGTCCTGGGTATAGTTGGCGAAGTAGCCGCCGATGTTCAGCGAGTGCGGTCCGAAGCTTCGCCGAAGAGTGAGCTGATTCTGCACTGCCGACAGCGGCTTCTCGACGTGCCATTCGCCCCCGGGGGAAACCAGGCCATTCGGGGTGTCGAAGGGCAGCTTCGCCCCGGTAGGATCGCGATGATTGGTGAACACGATCTGAGCCGCGCTGCCGGTTGGAATGCCAAGCTGCCGCTGGTTAGCGGTGTCGGCCAGAAAATCCGCAGCCGGGAGGACATTGAACGGCAGGATGGCGTTCCACTCCTGGTCGTTCTGCATCACCTGAGCCGAGTTCTGTAGGTGCCAATCGTCGTTCAGGTCCAGAGACACATCGGCGGTGAACCAAGTGGCTCTCGTTCTGAGCCCGTTATCCAACGGCAGCTGCAGCGTGCCAGTGGGTGTGGGGACCGTGAGATCCAGACCCTCGGGCGTGTTCATCGATCCGTAATTGCTGAACCCGGGGACATACTCGGGGTCCTCCGGATTCGTGAACGGCAGCGGCAGGATGAACTGGTTGCGGTCGTTGATGTGCTTGACCGAGAACCGGATATGACCGTTGTCTAGCAGCCGGGTAATGTTGCCCTTGAGCTGGCCACCGCGGATGCCTGGGAACCCGGGATCCCGGACTCCGTGGTCGTAGCGGTAGAAGCCGCCGACATTGAATCTCCAGTCATCCCCGAACGGCCCGTTAATGCTCATATCGTAGCGGGCTAGGCCCTGGGTTGCTCCAGTGGCCCGCATGGTCCCGCCAAATACATCCCCGCCGCTCTTATTGATGAAGTTCACGATCGCGCCGGGGGTGTTGGAGCCAAAGAGTGGCGAGCTGCCGCCGCGCACGACCTCCATCCGATCGATGTTGGTGTCGAAGCGGAAGAGATTGTCGGCGTTCATAAAGAACGTGTGCATGGTGGGGAAGACCGGAAGCCCGTCCTCCAGGAAGGCCACATACTCAACCCCGAGGATTCCGCGCATGGTGATGTTCTGATTGACCTCCCCGCCGGAGCTTTCGACGCGGGTAAAGCCCGGGACGAAGCGCAACATCTCGGTGGTGCTACGGGGGGCCGCTGCCGTAATCTCGGTGGCGGTCAGCGTGGTTACTGCCACGCTTGCCTCCAGATTCATCCTGGGCGACTGGGTACCGGTCACCACCATCGTCTGCAGCTGGAGCGGGTCGCGCCGCAGAGTAAAGTCCTGGGTAGCCCGGCGGCCAGCCGAGACAGTTACCGATGCGGCCTCCGGCCGGTAGCCCAGCAGCCGGACCCGCAGGGTGTGGGTCCCCGGAGGCACCCGGGTCAATACGTACTCACCGTTGTTCCTGGACTGTGTACCAATGGCCGGCCGGTCGATGTAGACCTGGGCACCCGCAACCGCAGTGCCCTCTTCGTCCACGACCCGGCCGGCAATGCTGCCGGTGGGAGCGGCGGGCTCCTGAGCGGCTACGGGCGATCGAAGGCCCGGTATGACAAGAAGAAGTGTGGAAGCGAGAGCAACAAGACGCTTGACGGTCATAACAATCAATCCTCCGTCCTTTCGGTGATTCAATCGGAGGCTCGCCTCATAGGCGTGCTCCGAGCAGCCCGGTTGCTGGCGGACTAAAGACCCGCGGGGTTCTGGTCGGACTTTCTAAATCTGGCAAGGGGCGCTCAGGCACAGAGGTCTGCCGAAGGACGCTGGGAAATACGCGTCCCGGTGCCATACTGCACTCGAAACCGCGCTCCGTCAACTGGCCTCGGGACCGGAAATCATGAGGCTGGTTGGAGGGAGTTACGTCTGCTTGGTCTATTTCAGGAAGTACTGCACCGTGGAGACTACCCGAACCACCTTCTGCAGCTGAGCGCCCTCGTTCACCCCTGGCGCCTGGTCCCGGGGAAGGATTACGAAAACGCCCTGGTTTGCCTGCCGGATACCTCCCAGCTGGGTACGGGAATCAGCGGCAAACTGCTCGGCCGCGGCCCGCGCATTAGCGGTGGCTTCCTTGACCATCGATGGCTTGAGCTGGTTCAACTTGGTAAAGATGAAGGTCGGACCGCTGATGCCGTACTCTCCGGTGGAGGAGAGTACTACTCCGGCGCCGACCAGCTCGCTGACCCGCTGGCTTGCGGCCATCACGATCTCGGGATTCGCCGACCGTACCATAACCGTCTGCTGGATGATGTAGCGCGGACCAGCCCGCTCACCGGGAAAGCGGTTCGCGAAGGCGTCGGAAACCTCCAGCGCCTGCAGCTGGACCGAAGCCGTATCGATTCGGTTCCGACTCAGGAACGCGAATACCTGTCGGGTGGTCCGGGTGATCTGAGCCTGAGTCGCAGCCAGATCGTCGCCTGTGCTTACGTACCGGAGAGGCCACAGAGCGAGGTCGGCGGTCACCTCCCGCTCCGCCAGCCCCTTCACCTCTACGTAGCGGGCGCTCGCGCGGCCGCGCTCGAAACCTCGCCCTACGAACCATCCTCCGAGCGTCAGGCCCAACGCCAGTACAAGCGTGCCCCACAGCGTTCGGTCGATGAACTGAATCAAGGCGTACCCTTTAGTGAAGGCTTTGGGGATGATCGAGCTTAAGTACCCGTTTTGTAACGAAGGCTCCGGATGCCAGCAGGTGCAGCCCTGCACCGCAACCTGATTTCATCCGTTCCTGCTTGATCTTCCGCACTCGAGTGCAGGTAATGTACGGCGGAAGGTGTCGCATTCCACGTCGCGAACAACTTTGAAACACTTGAGCAGGGTTCTGGCACGGGCGATACTGCCCTCAAGTCTTCGGAGAGGAGCGCCATGTACCCCGCTATGTGCCGTGGCAGGGCGCTGGACTCGTGTCTTCTCGCGGCAGGATTGGCTCTGTCAGCGTGCGCCTCTACAGGACCTGGAGCTCCCCCATCTCTCATACCCGGGGTGGCTTCCGCCCCCGCACCGGCCGCGACCTCCCGCACGGAGGCGCCCAAGCGTCGTGCCGGCAAATCAGTTCAGCCCCGCGTGGTGAAGGACAGCGCCGCTCTGGAGCGAGACGTTACCAAGCGGCTGGCCCACCGCCCGCTGGCGATCGCCCTGGCCCCCCGGATGCGGAATCCGGAGCTGGCCGATCGTGTGGCCGCGGCGATCGTGTATGAAGCCGGACGGGCACGGATCAGCCCCAGCGTACTGGCCGGGGTTCTGGTGATCGAGAATTCCCGCTTTGACACCAGCGCGGTGAGCACCGAGGGCGCGATCGGCCTCATGCAGGTGATGCCGATGCACATCGGCAACTTCCGTTGCCTGTCGGGCGACCTGCTCAATGTGGAAGCCAATATCTGCCACGGCACCCGGCTGCTGCACAATCACCTGCGCCGGTCCAAATCCATCGAGCTCGCACTTCGGCGGTATAACGGATGCGTCCGGGGCCGCAACACGCCCCGCTGCCAGCGCTATCCCGGGAGGGTGCTCCGCACGGCCTCGCAGATCCGCCGGGAGCTCCTCAGATCGAGCGCGAGTCTGGACGGCGCGTCCGATGCCGGCAAACGGAGCTCAGCTTCCTCGCTGAGTACGTTGCCTCCGGACCTCGGGACTGACTCGTTGGCAAGCTCCGCGGACGAGCCGGCCAAGTGCGACTCCTTCCTGGGATGTATCAGGAACCGCTGGAACAAGTCGCGCTGAGACCTGGCAGCGGCCGCGAGCTTCCTTCATTCTGCGGAGAAGTGATAGGTCAGACCGGCGTGCCAATTCCAGGCACCATGGTCCCGGCTTTCCGCGTAAATGTCCTGATACAGCCCCTGCACGCTGGTTTGCGCGCTGAGCTGAGCGGCGAGTGCAACCCGAAATCCCAGCTCGAGCCCGGCGCCCCAGCCCCAAGCGGAACCGAGCCGGTCCTCTGCGGGGGGCTCTGGTGGAGGCTCGGGAATTCCGTGACGGCCGGTACTCGCGTCCAGGATGGGGCGGTCGGGAACCGAGCTATGCAGTAGCTGAACCGGGAGCGCCAGGAAGAGCCCGGTGGGTCCGAATCCAAGGCTATAGCGAACGCCCACTCCCAGAATCTCTCTGCCTTGCGGATCGGCCGGGTTGGACGCAATGTCGGTATGAGCGTACCAGAACGTGCCACCAACCGCATGCCGCAGCTTTCCCGACTGCGGCGCTACCGGACGATCCACGGCGGCCGTGAAGCTGACGCCGCCAGCGTCGAACATTCGGGCGTAGCCAAGTCCTGCGCCAAACTGCATACCAGGGTCCTGGGCCCACGCGGGAGAGCAGAAAACCATACCAAAAAGAACCGGGGAGAAGCTGATCGTTCGCATACATCCTCCTTAGTCATGCAGAACTACTAGCCCAGCGATCTCAGCTAGCTTTCCTGGGAGACGGCTGGTAAAAGGTGCCTTTCACCCAGCGAATCAGGCCCGACAGCGACGCCGCCCTGCGGTCTCGGTGCCCGCCGCGGCCTCAATGCTTTGCGAGATCTGATCCGCCATCCACGCGGCGCCCCGGTCTATCAGGCGCGAAGCCAGCTCCGGAGCCAGCTCCAGTCCTTTGATCTCAAC
>DASPKB010000178.1:0-6917 GCA_035628315.1 Gemmatimonadales bacterium
CTAAGGAGCAGGTATGAGTTCACCATCCCTGCAGGGAGAGCGCAGCCGAGCCGGCTTCATTCTCGGCCTGGGTCTGGGCGGCTTCATCGATGGCATTCTGCTCCATCAAATCGCGCACTGGCACAACATGGTCTCGGCAAAGGTTCCGCCGATTACGCTGCCAGCCTTGCAGGACAACATGCGCTGGGATGGTGTATTCCATGCCGCGGTGTGGCTGCTTACCCTGATCGGTGTGTACCGGCTGTTGTCCGATGCGCGTCACGGCCTGGTGTTGCCGAGTGCGCGGGGGCTCACCGGACAGCTGCTGCTCGGCTGGGGATGGTTCAACCTGGTGGAGGGCCTCATCGACCATCACCTGCTTGGCCTGCACCATGTCCGGGACCTGCCGTTCCATATGCCGGTGTATGACTGGGTGTTCCTGCTGGTTGGAGGCCTGGGATTCATCCTGTTGGGCCGGTGGCTGGCGCGCGCACCAGTGTGATCCATGACCTAGTGGCGGGCAGCACCGGAATGAAGATTAGGGGCTCCAGCGGCCTCGGCTGCCAACCTCTAACCTGGTAGGAGCACGCGTCGTATGAGAAAACTGTTCTTTTTGGTGGCTATGGTCGCCTTCTCTGCGGCCTGTCACAACCGATCCGAGGAGGAGGTCGGGGCGGCCCCCGATGAGGGTCAGACCGACACCACCGGTGTCACCCATGCTATCGACAGCACCCGTACCGGACCTCCGGGCATGCAGGGCCGCCCGGGGAATGCAACCGTCACGCCCGATAGCGTTGGAATCGATTCCGCAGCGGTGCAAGGCGGGGATACCACTATGGATCAGGACACCGGCATGACGTCCGTTCCACAGGATACACTGGGCCCGCGGGACCCGAACGCCCCGGCTTACGGTGATACCACCGGCATGCAGACGGACACCACAACGATGCAGGGCGATACGGGTACGATGCAAAGCGACACGACAATGACCGACACCACCTCGACCAGTCAGTAATCTCGGTCGGCTCTATGCACCAGAACGGACCCGGAATTTTCCGGGTCCGTTTTTTTGAGCTGCAATGATGCAGCGGAGGGCTGATCTCTGGTAGGTTTATGAGCCTCGATCACGAAACCTTGAGGGGTATCACAGCCTGCTGGTCAAGCAAATGACGACGACCGTGACGCGGACATATCTCGAGATGACGTCCCCCGACGAGCTGGAACCCGCTCGTATAAACGGCCCCGAGCCCGCGATCGAGCGGCTCCGGAGCTGCTCTGTCGACTTCTTCCGATTTCTGTACGAGGAGGTCGGCCGGTCGTATCGCTGGACCGACAGACTCAGCTGGACCGATGATATGATCGAGCGCCATCTGGCTACACCGGGCGTCTCGCTTTGGTTGCTGTCGTGGGATGACAAGCCCGCCGGCTACTTCGAGCTGCGCGAGCACGACGATGATTCCGTGGAGATTGCCTATTTCGGGCTGCTCCCCGAGTTCATCGGCCGGGGCTGGGGCAAGTACCTGCTCACTCATGCGGTACGCTCGGCGTGGCAGCTCGGCGCGCGGCGGGTCTGGCTTCACACCTGCACCCTCGATCATCCGGCGGCCCTGCCAAACTACCTGAGACGAGGCTTCCGCCCGGTGCGGCAGGAAGTGTACGAGGTAAGCGGGTAAAGTCTACCCGCCTAGTTCCGCGAAGCGTGCGGTGAAATGCCGCAGCAGCTGTGCCTGCTCGGCAAACCGGTATCCGCTCACCCGCTCTCGTCGCTCCCAGATCTGGAGAATGGCCTCCACCACGTAATCGATGTGGCTCTGGGTATACACTCGGCGAGGAATGGCGAGCCGGACCAGCTCCATCGGACCAGGAATTTCTTCTCCGGTCGCCGCATTGCGTCTTCCGAACATGACGGTGCCGATCTCCACCGCGCGGATTCCGGCTTCCCGGTAAAGCTCCACCACGAGTGCCTGCCCCGGGAGCTGCAGTGCCGGGATGTGGGGGAAGAACGCCGCGGCGTCCAGATAGATGGCGTGACCTCCCGGTGGCTGGACGATCGGAACGCCCGCCCTCGCGATGTGTTCGCCAAGGTAGGTGGTCGAACGGATGCGATAACGGAGGTAATCCTCGTCCAAGGCCTCGTGCAGACCGACCGCTATCGCGTCGAGATCCCGTCCCGCCATCCCGCCGTAAGTGGGAAAACCTTCGGTGAGAATCAACAAGTTGCGCTGCTCCAAGGCCAGGCGCTCGTCGTTCGTGGCCAGCAGGCCACCAATGTTGGCCATTCCGTCCTTCTTGGCGGACATGGTGCAACCATCGGCGTAGGAGAACAGCTCTCGCGCGATCTCGATCGGCGTCTTGTCCGCGTAGCCATCCTCCCGGAGCTTGATGAAGTAGGCGTTCTCCGCAAAACGACAGGCGTCGATGTAGAGTGGGATCCGGTGCTGCCGGCAAACCGCAGACACCGCCCGCACGTTGGCCATGGACACCGGCTGGCCGCCGCCCGAGTTGTTCGTCACCGTGAGCATGCAGAGCGGAACGCGTTCGCGGCCCACCTCCGCGATGAGCCGCTGCAGCTGTTCCACGTCCATGTTGCCCTTGAAAGGATGGCGCTTCGAGGGAATTCGCCCTTCCGGGATGACCAGATCTCGTGCTTCGGCACCGGTGAACTCGATGTTTGCCCGAGTAGTGTCGAAGTGGGTGTTGTTTGGTACCACATGGCCGGGTTCGCACAGCACCGAGAAGAGAATCCGCTCGGCGGCGCGACCCTGGTGGGTGGGCAGCACGTAGCGAAACCCGAAGATGTCGTGCACTGACTGCTCGAACCGGTACCACGACCGGCTGCCCGCGTACGACTCGTCTCCTCGCATCACCGCAGCCCATTGCTCCGAGCTCATAGCAGCGGTACCGCTATCGGTCAGGAGATCGATCAACACGTCCTCGGCCGGCAGGAGGAACACGTTGAAGCCGGCCGCGCGCAGCTTCGCCTCCCGATCCGCCCGGGTGGTCATGCGTATGGGTTCGACCGATTTGATCTTGAATGGCTCGATGATGGTGCGCATTAGTAGGCTATATATGGTGGGAACCTGCCGATCTGTACAGCTATGACACGGCCGAGCACCGCCGTGCAGTCACGGTGTAGCGCAGGTCACAGCAGAGTACCTTGGCGGCGGGCATGATTTGACTCCCAACTTTCTCAAGGTGTACGCGGTGACCCCACCGTGTGGCTGGTGCACTTCGCTGTTGGTTGGCGCCCTGGCATTAGTGCTGGCGTGCTCCCCACCCGATCGGCGCAGCTCTGAGGTCGCCGAGGACCGCACCGCCAGCCTCGCGGCGCAGGGTGTCGCGGCCGCGGGGGCCGCTGCTGTGGCGGATGACGGTCAATGGATCATGCCGGCCCGTAATTTCGCATCCACTCGCTACAGCGGCCTCAGCCAGATAACCACCGCCAATGCAGGTCAACTACAGCTGGCTTGGACCTTTTCTACCGGAGTGACCCGGGGCCATGAGGCCGCTCCACTCGTGGTAGACGGCACGATGTACGTAGTCACACCGTTTCCCAACTTCCTTTACGCGCTCGACCTGACCCAGCCGGGTGCGCCGCTCAAGTGGACCTACAAGCCCAGTCCGAAGCTTGCCGCGCAGGGTGTGGCCTGCTGCGATCTGGTTAACCGGGGAGCGGCGTATCACGACGGCAAGATCTACTACAACACGCTCGACGCGCACACGGTGGCGGTGGATGCAAAAACCGGTAAGGAAGTCTGGAAAACCCGGGTGGGTGACATCAACGTGGGTGAGACCGTCACGATGGCGCCGCTGGTGGTCAAAGGAAAGGTGCTGGTGGGTAACAGCGGTGGTGAGTTCGGCGTGCGCGGCTGGCTCACGGCCCTCGACGCGGAAAGTGGTAAACTCGCCTGGCGTGCGTACACCACGGGCCCGGACAAGGACGTGCTCATCGGTCCCCGCTTCAAGCCGTTCTACGCCCAGGATCAGGGAAAGGACCTCGGAGTCAAGACCTGGCCGGGCGATGCCTGGAAGATCGGTGGCGGAGGAGTCTGGGGCTGGATCTCCTATGATCCA
Organism: Gemmatimonadales bacterium; assembly: GCA_035628315.1. GTDB lineage: Bacteria > Gemmatimonadota > Gemmatimonadetes > Gemmatimonadales > GWC2-71-9 > CAVVWJ01. The sequence continues at coordinate 4,054 of DASPKB010000178.1, forward strand.
GAGCTCGATCTGATCTACTACGGAACTGCCAACCCCGGTCCCTGGAATCCGGATGTGCGCCCGGGCGACAACAAGTTCACCGCTGCGATGTTCGCGCGGGACCCGGACACTGGCGAGGCGGTCTGGACCTATCAATGGAGCCCGCACGACCTCTTCGACCACGACGGTGTAAACGAGCTGATTCTGCTCGACCTGCCGATCAAGGGGCAAACCCGAAAGGTGCTGGTTCGCCCCGAGCGCAACGGATACATCTACGTCCTCGATCGCGCCACCGGTGAGGTGCTCTCCGCCGATCCGTACGGTTACATCACCACCACGACGGGCATCGATCTCAAGACCGGCCGCCCGATCGAGGTGCCCGACAAGGCTCCTCAGACCGGGAAGGTAGTGCGAGGAATCTGTCCCGCGGCGCCCGGCACCAAGGACTGGCAACCTGCGTCATATTCCCCCCGGACCGGTCTGCTCTACATCCCGCACCAGAATTTGTGCCAGGACGTGCAAGGCACCGAGGCGAATTACATCGCCGGCACCCCATACGTAGCTGCCATCGTCAAGATGTATGCTGGACCCGGAGGTCATCGCGGTGAGGTGACGGCCTGGGATCCGGTCGCCCGCAAGGCCGTGTGGAAGATCAAGGAGAAGTTCCCGGTGTGGAGCGGTACCGTAGTCACTGCGGGAGACGTGGTGTTCTATGGAACGATGGAAGGCTGGTTCAAGGCACTCGATGCCCGGAGCGGCAAGGAGCTATGGCGCTTCAAGACCGGCTCCGGCATCATCGGCCAGCCTGTGGTGTACCGCGGACCAGACGGAAAGGAGTACGTGGCGGTGCTCTCGGGTGTGGGCGGATGGGCCGGTGCAGTGGTCGCGGGAGGACTGGATGTGCGCGACTCGAGCGCCGCGTTGGGCTTCGTGAATGCGATGAAGGACTTGCCGCAGGCCACCACCAAGGGTGGAATGCTCTATGTGTTCTCACTTCCATGAGGCGGGTAGGCGAGGAGATGGGGACGCGGGGAAGCCCGTCGCATGGAGTTCCGGCGTGAGAACAAGCGTTTTGATCCTTACCGTTCTCGTGTCGCTGTTCGGCTGTGAACGGGAGGAGCGGAATCTCCAGGGCATTCCCCAGTCGGTTGCATCCGGCATGCCCCCCGTACGCCAGACCGAGCTTCAGGCGGGGCCGACTGTGCGCGACGCGGGCACCTACAGCCCGTACGAGGGGAATGCTTACGCCGTCTCCCAGGGGAAGACCCTCTACAACCAGTTCAACTGTTCTGGCTGTCACTTCCAGGGCGGTGGAGGCATCGGACCACCGCTGATGGATTCCGAATGGATCTACGGCAGCGATCCGGAGAACATCTTCGAGACTATCGTTGAAGGGCGCCCCAACGGCATGCCTTCGTTTGGCGGCAAGATCGTGAACGATCAGATCTGGCAGCTGGTCGCGTATGTGCGCTCAATGAGCGGACTGCTCCGCAAGGACGTTGCGCCCGGTCGCTCGGATGACATGCAGGTGCGCCCCCAGGAACAGGCAACACAAAAGGCCCGGCCGGTCCAGTCTGCCGTCCCGCCCTCCGCTGAGCGCCAATGATCGGGGTAAGTCTCGCCCACTTCCTTCTTCAGCAGTCCCACTCGGCGCTGAATCCCAGCAGCCCACAGAGCCGACTTATCGACCGGCTCTGGGACGCGATGTATCTCACGTCGGTGGTGGTCTTTGTCCTGGTGGTGTCCGCGCTGCTGTGGGGCGCATTTCGTCCGAGACGAGCCGACGAATCTCCGGTCGTAGAGCCCGGGAGAGAGCGCCGGCTGACCCTCGCCGTCACCATCGCGACCGGTCTCACAGCGGTGATCCTCTTCGGATTTCTGGTGTTCGACATGGCCGTCGGACGTCAGCTGACGAAGAATCCGGGGAACGAGGCGCTTCAGATCCGGGTGACCGGGCACCAGTGGTGGTGGGAAGTGCAGTACCGTGACTCGAGCCCGCAGAACTGGGTGACCACCGCGAACGAGATTCACGTTCCCGTGGGCCGTCCAGTGGTGTTCGAGCTCCGGTCCACCGATGTGATCCACAGCTTCTGGCCGCCGAGCCTCAGCCCGAAACGCGACCTGATTCCCGGTGACGTGAACAGCCTCTGGTTCCAGGCGGACACGCCCGGGGTATATCGGGGACAGTGCCTGGAGTACTGTGGACTGCAGCACGCCAAGATGGGATTTCTCGTGATTGCCGAGACTCCCGCTGACTTCGCCACCTGGGTGGCGCGTCAGAGAGATACGGCCAAGACCCCGGCTGATTCGGTTACCCGTCGGGGCCAGGAGGTTTTCCTCGCGTCCTCCTGTGTGATGTGTCACGCGATCTCCGGGACGCCGGCGGCGAGCCGGATCGGGCCGGATCTAACCCACCTCGCCAGCCGGAAGACCCTGGCGGCGGGAACGCTGCCCAATACCCGCGGGAATCTGGCCGGGTGGATTCTGAACCCTCAGGCGATCAAGCCGGGCACGAGGATGCCTCCCAACCAGTTCAACCCCGACGATCTCCACGCCCTGCTCACCTACCTGGAGAGCCTGCAGTGACGTCGACTGCCCGCATCCAGCCGGCCGCGCCGGAGGACCCGGAGCAGGTCCGCCGGGAGCTGGAGCAGACCTGGACCCAGCCGCCGGGACTGTGGCACTGGCTCAGTAGCGTCGACCACAAATCCATCGGCAAGCGCTACATCGTCACGGCATTCGTGTTCTTCGTGCTGGGCGGGCTCGAGGCTGCGGTGATGCGTGCGCAGCTGGCTCGTCCTGAGAACGGGCTGCTCGGTCCCGATGCCTACAACCAGTTCTTCACTATGCACGGCGTCACCATGATGTTTCTCTTCGCCGTGCCG
>DASPKB010000179.1:0-2813 GCA_035628315.1 Gemmatimonadales bacterium
TTGATGCGCTGCAGGGGCGGCCGGGCACCATTATCCTGCGGGTTGGCGTAGAGGATCAGATGGGGGTCATTCGGGTCATCGACGATGGTCCGGGCGTGGCCAAGGATCTGCGGCGGACCCTTTTTGAGCCGGGGATCAGCACCAAGCGTGGAGGCTGGGGCATAGGCCTGGCTCTGTCGCGCAGGGTGGTCGAAGACGCGCATGAGGGCGCTCTGGTGCTCGAGCCGTCAGAGAAGGGAACCTGTTTCGTGATCCGGGTGCCACTGGCAGGACGAGAGACATGATCGAGGCTTATACCGCCGCGCTCGACACTTCGCTCAATTCCGCCCAGCGTGAAGCAGTCGATCACGTTCAGGGACCTTTGCTGGTGCTGGCGGGGGCCGGGTCGGGCAAGACTCGAGTGCTCACCATGCGCATTGCAGCGTTGATCCAGCGTCATGGTGTTCCCCCCGAACAGATCTTTGCCGTCACCTTCACTAACAAGGCCGCCGGCGAGATGAAGCATCGCATCGGGCAGTTGCTCCAGCGCGACCCGGCAGGCCTGTGGATCGGGACCTTCCACTCTCTATCGGCCAGGCTGCTCCGGCGCGAGGCTCCGCTGCTGGGTTTTACCCGCCAATTCACCATCTACGACGAAGACGACCGCATCAGCCTGATTCGCCGGTTGATGGATCAGCAGGGACACTCGACCAAGATGTTTCCGCCCCGCGCCGTGCAGTCGGTAATTTCGGCGGCCAAGAACCGGATGCTGCCGCCGGAGCACCTGGCGGCCAGCGCCTCCTTCGACCGTCTGACCCAGGTTGCTGCCGAGGTGTACGCCGGGCTGGGCCCCGCCTTGAAGGCGGCGAACGCAATGGATTTCGACGACCTGCTGCTGCATCCACTGACACTGTTTCGCGAGCACCCAGACCGCCTCCAGGCATATCAGAGCCGGTTCAGCTTCATCTTGGTCGACGAGTTTCAGGACACCAACCGGGCTCAATACCAGCTTATCCGCCTGCTGGGCGCCCACGGCAACGTGTGCGCCGTAGGGGATGATGACCAGTCTATCTACGGGTGGCGGGGTGCGGACGTCCGGAACATGCAGGATTTTCTGAAGGACTTCGCCGGAGCCAAACTGATTCGTCTCGAGGAGAACTACCGCTCCACCCAGATCGTCCTGGATGCGGCCAACGGCGTGATTGCAGAGAATAGCGGGCGCATTGGGAAAACCCTGACCACCCGGCGCCGGGGGGGAGAAACCGTTACCCTCGTGGCCGCGGCCGACGAGCGCGACGAAGCCGAGTGGGTGGTCCGCGAGCTGCAGAAGCGGAGCGCCGCCTCCGACTGGAGCTACAGCGAGATGGCAGTTCTCTACCGCACCAACTCACAGTCGCGGGCCCTGGAGGAGGCGTTCCGCCGAGCCGGCGTGCCGTATCGCCTGATCGGGGCAATCAGTTTCTATGAGCGGCGGGAAGTCAAGGATCTGCTCGCCTACCTACGCCTGGTGGCGAACCCGTCCGACAACGAAGCTTTCCTCCGGGCGGTAGGCGTCCCGCGCCGCGGACTGGGAGAGACCAGTCTTGCCACGCTCGACCGGGCCGCTGCCCAGTGGGGAAAGCCCCTGCTCGAAACGGCCGGCATCGCAGACCGGATTCCGGAGCTGAGGCCCAACGTGCGAGAGGCGTTCCGGAACTTCGCGGCACTGATTGACAGCGCGGCGCGCCTGCAGCACCTCCCGCCCGCAGATCTGCTGGAGCATATCATCCGAGCCATTGATTACGAGGCGGTGTTGCACGCCGAGGGGCCCGAGGGTGAGGATCGCTGGGAGAACGTCCGCGAGCTGGTAGCGAGTGCAGCCAACTGGTCCGAGGAGGTGCCGCCGTCGGACGACGAGTCGGGAACCCAACTGGAGAGGTTTCTGGCGGAGGCGGCGCTCCTGTCATCCGCAGACACGGTGATTGGAGAAGACCAGGGCGTGACTCTGATGACGCTCCACACGGCAAAAGGCTTGGAGTGGCCGCTGGTCGTCATGACCGGGATGGAGCATGGTCTCTTCCCGCTCGCGCGCGCCGAGGAGCAGCCTGCGGGTTTGGAGGAGGAGCGACGGCTCTGCTATGTGGGTCTGACCCGGGCCAAGGACAAGCTGTACCTAACCTGGGCCCGCGCGCGCCGGCGCGGAGGGGAGCTGAGAGCCGGCATCGCGTCCCGTTTCCTCAAGGCCATTCCTCCCGGGATCGTGGAGGAGCGACGGACAACGTCGTTGTGGGCGCCGGACTGGGGCGGAACGAGAGAACGATGGAGCGGGGGAACAAGGGGAACGAACAACGTTCCAACCTTCCAACGTTCCGTCGCCGCGCCGGAGGAAGCCTCGCAAGACTCGCCTCGGTACGTAAAGGGTGAACGAGTCCGTCACCGGCGCTTCGGCAGCGGCACGATTCAGGGGCTCACCGGCACCGGGCGGGACCTCAAAGTGTCGGTGGCGTTCGACGATCAGGAGGTCGGAGTAAAGCAGTTGCTGGTGGCCTACGCCGGCCTGGAACGCGAATGGGAGAGCGCATGAGCATCGGTCGAGATCAGGTCCTGCATGTCGCCAAGCTGGCAGAGCTCGCCGTCGAACCCGAGGAGCTCGAGCGTCTGGTGGGGCAGATGAACCGAATCGTGGATTACGTGGCGCAGCTCGATCAGGTTGCGGCGGAGCCATCGGCCGAAGCCTTCCTGCCGGGCCCTGCGTCTGTAAACCTTCGGGAGGACGTTGAAGGGGCCATGCCGTTGGCCCGCTCTCCGGGCGATCTCGCACCAGAGTTCACGGACGGATTTTTCCTGGTGCCGCG
>DASPKB010000180.1:0-2397 GCA_035628315.1 Gemmatimonadales bacterium
GAGAGCGCCAGGCATGATAGAACCCCTCCCCTCCCAGGAGATTCAGTACGGCCAGAAGAAGCGCCGCTCCAGCCCCCAGGATAAAGGCCAGAGACATCACCCGCCGAGCTCGTGCATCGCCGGTGGTCAGAGCCCGGTTCAGCAACAATGCCGCGAGAATGGTGAGAGCGGCAATCGCCACAAATGACGCGAGACTCGGCGCGCGAAAATTTTTTAGTCCAGGCACAACGGAGTACAGCAGCCGGAAAACTGGTGTACCAGCGCCGAGCGCGTAGAGCAGCGAAAGGGCCACCATGGCTCCAAACCCCCACCGCCGCGGCTCGCCCTTGAGGCCGGCCACCGCCGCAATGCCGAGCAGGAACACCAGTGCTCCACCGTACTCCGAGTTGTGCTTGAACGGGTTCTTACCCCAGTAGGTCTCTGCCTGAACGTCGGTGCCCGAGAACTCGGGAATGAACAAGGAGAGGGCTTCTTCTGCGTGGAGGGACCAGCTAGCGGAATACTCGAAACCCCGGCCAGGCCCGGCGCGGGGTGAATCTTCCCTGAGATACCGGTACATGGGCAGAAGAACTACCGCGGCTACGCCTATGGCAGTCACCACCGCGAGCATTCCGCCGGCCAGGCGGCTTGCCAGAACCGCTCCGCCCTCGTTCCATCGGCTCCAGAGGCTGCCTAGGGCGTACGCGAGCAGCGCCAGATACGCGTAATACACCAGCTGAGGGTGGGCGACCACCATCAGGCCCGCTACGACACCCAGCCACAGGAAACGCAACCAGGACCGCCGGCTGATCGCGCTGATCAGGAGCCACAACGCTGCCGGGAAGAGCGCGGTCACATACATCTTCCCGTCCTGACCTCCCCAGACGAGGCTGACCAGATTGGCCGACAACATGTAGGCGACGCCGGCGAAGAGTGCCGGATATCGCCGGGCGCCAAGCGCACGCACTGCCAGGTACATGAACACACCGGCCAGATACACGTGCAGGATGAGCTTCCACGCCAGCGCGCTGGTCAGGGGTAGGAGAAAGTGGAGGATTGATGCGGGATAAAGAATGTCGCCGCTGCCGGCCTCTATAGTCGGTACGCCTCCAAAGAGGTACGGGTTCCACAAAGGAAGGCGGCCCAGCTCACGGATATGCTCCACGAAGAATTTCCGGAACATTATTCCGGCTGCGATGGTGTCCTGACCCAGGAGCATCTGTCCGGGCGCGCTGAGTAGGTACTGCCGAAACACCAGCAGCGTCAGCAACGCCATGATTACGAATGGACTCCAGCGTGGCAGTCGGTCGAGCTCGGATTCCGCCGGCTGGCTCACTCAGGCCTCCGGATCGAGGGTGGTGCCGTCTCGCGCCGCAGCAGGAATGGAACTGCGGGAAGGACCTCAGTGCCGGTAAGGAGAATCCGGCTCGCGAGCGCGAGGCCGGCAGCCGGCTTGAGGCCGACATCACTTGCCAGGATGAGCAGGAACACCGACTCCCTTGGTCCCAACCCACCCGGTGCAAACAAGGCGATGAACCCGATCAGATAGGAGCAGGTGAACACGCCAATTGACTGGGGCAGGCTCAGGGCGACATCGGGCAGTACGCCGCGCGCAAGCAACAGGAGGGCGGCCCCGTAGCCTACCCACGCACAGAGATTGCCCGCGAAGGCGAGTGCCAGCATATCCAGGCGAACTGCTCTCAACGGTGGAAGGGAGCTTGGCAGTAACCGGTTTATGCGATCGAGGAGATTCTGTGAGGCCAGCGCTGCCACGCCGGCCAGCGACAGCAGCAACACGAGGATTATAAAGGGAGCGACCTCGGGACCAGCGGCTCGGAATGTTTCAGGAGCGGTGATCGCAACAGCGACGGCACCGCTGCCAAGTGCCAAGGCCTGAAGCATCAGGGCTCCGGCTACGGCGACCGCCGGATCTACCCCGGCCCGCCGCGCCAGCACCGCGGCCCCCGCCACCGCCCAAACCTTGCCTGGAAGATATTTGCCCAAGCTGGCGACGAACCAGATCCGGGCGGCGGTGGTGAAGCGAAGGTGCTCTCCCATGCTGAGCACCACTCGGCGCCAGGCCTCGATGAGTACGGCGTAGGTGGCGAACACTACCAGGACGCTGGCGGCGATCCATTGAGGAGAGAGCCGCCATTCCAGCGGCTGGGCACGGAGGCTCTGCCAGTTCACGATGATCGAGCGTGCTGCCAAACCGACCAGCAGGACTCCGGCAGCAAACTGCGCCGCGCGCCAGAGTCTACGCCGCGCCACCGGACCGGCTCGCCTGGATCGCTACCTGAGTAGTGTCGCCCGTCTCATCTTCCAGCGCGATCACCGTACGATGCCCTGCGGCGGTCGACAGCGACACGCGGCCATCCGCTGAGACCCGCCGCGCCCGGATCGAGCGACGAAAACGCC
>DASPKB010000181.1:0-6658 GCA_035628315.1 Gemmatimonadales bacterium
GCGTGAAGCCGGAGCGCCGGCATGATTCCCCGACCCTTCGCCGAGATGGTGAGCATCGGAACGGCAGTCCCGCCCGGCATTCTCACCAACGCCGACCTGACCCGGATGCTCGATACCTCCGACGAATGGATCGTGGAGCGCACCGGCATCCGGGAACGCCACATCGCCCGCCCCGACCAGTCAGTGGCCATGCTCAGCTGCGAAGCCAGCATGAAGGCGCTGGATCAGGCGGGCTACACGCCAAAGGATATCGACGCCATCGTCCTGGCTACGGCCAGTCCCGACCGCCTGCTGCCGTCCACCGCCTGCGACCTGCAGGCGTTGCTCGGGGCGGAGAAGGCGCTGGCCTTTGACATAGCGGCCGCCTGTCCGGGCTTTGTCTTTGCCACCGGCGTGGCGGAGGGACTGATCGCATCAGGGCAGGGAGAGGTGGTGCTGGTGGTCGGTGCCGAGAAGCTGTCCACCATTACCGACTTCAAGGACCGATCCACCGCCATCCTCTTCGGAGACGGTGCTGGGGCCGCGGTCGTGCGGCGCGCGACCGGCTCGGATGGGCGGGGAATCCTGTCGACCTTCCTCAAATCAGATGGCCGGCTCGCGTCGCTTCTCTACCGTCCCGGCGGCGGAGCAGTGGATCCGATCAGCGAGAAGGTCGTGTGCGAGCGCTCGCACTACATGAAGATGGCCGGACGGGAGGTCTTTAAGGCCGCCGTGCTGACCATGGCGGAGGCCTGTGACGAAGCCCTGCGCCGGGCCGGAGTCAGCGCGGCTGACATAGACCTGCTCATTCCCCACCAGGCGAACATCCGGATCATCGAGGCAACGGCCAAGCACGCCGGTTTGCCGATGGACAAGGTCATGGTCAATGTGGACCGGTTCGGCAACACCTCCTCCGCTTCCATTCCATTGGCGCTGGATCAGGCGCTGGCCGAAGGTCGCGTCAAACCCGGCTCACTGCTCCTGCTTGTGGCATTCGGAGCCGGATTCACCTGGGGTAGCACCGTCATCCGGTGGTAACCGTCCTCATGTGCCCCGGCCAGGGAGCACAGCGCGTCGGCATGGGTAAGGACCTGGCCGAGCGCTTTCCGGCCGCGCGAGAAGTTTTCGCGGCGATCGATGACGCGCTCGACACCAGACTCTCCCGGCTCATGTGGGAGGGACCGGAAGAGGAGCTAACCCAGACTCACAATACGCAGCCCGCGATCCTCGCGCATTCGGTCGCCGTGCTCGCGGTGGTCGGGAGCCGGTTAGCCGGTACCGGCGCAGCAGCGGGGCACAGCCTGGGGGAGTACAGCGCTCACGTCGCTGCCGGAACGCTTACCGCAGTGGACGCGGCACGCCTGGTCCGTCGCCGTGGCGAGCTGATGTTCGCGGCCGGCCAGGAGCGCCCCGGGGCAATGGCAGCCGTCCTCGGCCTTGCCACAGCGGAGGTGCAGAGCGCCTGCGACGAAGCATCGGGCCCTGATGGTATCGCGGTCCCGGCCAATCTCAATGCTCCTGATCAAACCGTCATTTCGGGAGATCCTTCTGGAGTGAGCCGGGCGGGTGAGGGGTGCAAGGCCCGCGGAGCCAAGCGGGTGATTCCCCTCAAGGTGAGCGGCGCCTTCCACTCTCCACTGATGGCGCCGGCGGTAGACGGGCTCCGGGAGGCCCTGACCGAGGCCACGTTTTCGGATCCGGCATTCCCTGTTATTGCCAATGCCAGCGGCGAAGCGGTGGAGACCGGTATGGACGCCAAGCGGCTCCTGGCGGACCAACTTACCGCCCCCGTCCGGTGGGTGGCTTGCATGCAGGCGGCAGCGCAACTCGCCGCAGACGCCACCTTCCTCGAAATCGGGCCGGGCAATGTGCTATCCGGACTGTTGAAGCGCATCGTTCCCTCGGCTAGAGCGATGACACTGGGTACGGCGGACGAAGTGGAGCGATTTCTCGGGTGAGCCCGGTTGCTCCCTCCATCGATCTCTCGGGCAAGACCGCCTTTGTAACCGGGAGCACCCGCGGCATCGGACTGGCCGTGGCTGAAACGCTGTATGCCGCCGGTTCCAAAGTGGCAGTGGTGGGGAGAGATCTGGAGCGGGCGCGCAGGGTGGCCGCCGGGTTGGGAGATCGAGCCACCGCAGTGGCATGCGAAGTGGCAGACGGAAACCAGGTAGCCGAAGCAGTCGCGGCAGCCGAGAAAGCGCTCGGCCCGGTGGACATCCTGGTCAACAACGCGGGGCTCGCGCGGGACAACATCCTGTTGCGCCTGAGTGATGAGGATTGGGACGCGGTCCTGAACGCCAACCTGAAGGGCGCCTTCCATACCACGCGGGCCGTGATCAAGGGGATGATGAAGCGGCGGGCCGGGCGCATCATAAACATGTCGAGCGTGGTAGGGCTGACGGGCAACAAAGGCCAGGCCAACTATGCGGCCAGCAAAGCGGGTCTCATCGGCTTTACCAAGTCGGTCGCCAAGGAATACGCGAGTCGCAACATTCTGGTGAATTGCATCGCGCCGGGATTTATCGAGACCGATATGACGGCCTCCTTGCCCGATGAAGCGCGAGCCACATTATTAGAGGAGATAGCCTTGGGGCGATTGGGCCGGCCCGAGGACGTTGCAGGAACCGTGCTGTTTCTGGCTTCCGATCTGGCGGCTTACATTACCGGCCAGGTGCTGGTGGTAGACGGTGGAATGGTGATCTGAGACGCACGAAACTTTACTCGAGGACGACATGAGCAACGTGGAAGAGAAGGTCAAGGATATCATTGTCGAAGAGCTCGGCGTCGAGCGCGAGAAGCTGACCAGTGATGCCAGCTTCATGGAAGATCTAGGCGCCGACAGTCTCGACACCGTCGAGCTGGTCATGGCGTTCGAGAAGGAGTTCGACATTGATATTCCCGACGAGGAGGCGGAGAAACTCCGCACTGTCGGCGATGCCATGTCGTACCTCCACGAGAAGATCGGGAAGTAAACATTGACTCATCGCGTTGTCGTCACCGGTCTGGGACTGGTGACTCCTGTAGGAAACGATGTGGAGTCCACCTGGGAGGCCCTGCTCGCCGGGCGCTCGGGTGCAGCCCCTATCACCAAGTTCGATGCATCGAATCAGCAGGTGCGCTTTGCCTGCGAGGTGAAGGGGTTCGATCCTCTCCAGTACATCGATCGGAAAGAGGCCAAGCGCTACGATCTGTTTGCCCAGCTCGCCCTGGCGGCCGCGCACCAGGCCATCACCCAGGCCGGGCTCGAGGGTCGCTTTCCAACCCCCGAACGCACCGGAGTGGTCATCGGCAGCGGGATCGGCGGAATGCAGACCTACGAGGACAACTGCCGGCTCTTCGTGACCAAGGGGCCCGATCGGGTGTCCCCGTTCTTCGTACCCATGTTCATCCCCGATATCGCCCCCGGGCTGGTCTCGATCCGGTACGGGCTCAAAGGCCCCAACTTCGCTACCGTCTCGGCTTGCGCGTCATCCGCGCACGCTATCGGCGAGTCGTTCAACATGATTCGGCATGGCATTGCCGACGCCATGGTCACCGGCGGCTCGGAAGGGGCCATTACCGGTCTGACAGTGGCGGCGTTCGCGAACATGAAGGCGCTTTCCACCCGGAACGATTCTCCCCAAACGGCCAGCCGTCCATTCGATAAGGAGCGCGATGGATTTGTTCTGGGCGACGGTGGGGCCATGGTAGTGCTGGAGAGCCTGGAGCACGCGGAGCGGCGCGGGGCTCAAATTTTGGGCGAGGTGCTGGGATACGGACTGAGTGCCGATGCGTACCACATCACCCAGCCTGCCGAGTGTGGGGAGGGTGCCCAGCGAGCCATGCGCGACTGTCTGGAGGACGGCCGTATAGATCCTAAGGACGTGGGATACATCAACGCCCACGGTACCTCCACACCGCAGGGGGACATCGCCGAAACCCAGGCCGTCAAAGCCGTGTTCGGAGAACAAGCGTCGCGGCTGGTGTTCGGGTCTACCAAGTCCATGACGGGCCATCTGCTCGGAGGCGCAGGCGCACTCGAATTCATCGTGTCATTGCTGGCGTCCAAGTGCGGGGTCATTCCACCGACCATCAATCAGGTTACTCCTGATCCCGAGTGCAATCTGGATTCCGCGCCCAATCGAAAGTTGGAGCGGCCGGTAGACGTGGCGCTTTCGAACTCGTTCGGCTTCGGAGGCCACAACGTGACGCTCGCAGTTCGGCGCTGGGAGAACTAGCGGGTAACGCTTCTACCCCCGTAAGCGCATCCAGGGATCGACCTCTGCACCGGGCTCTGGGCTCGGGGCCGGTGAGTCGGTCCCTTGTCATATCCGGGCCATCGTGGGTTGGGTCGAGACCCCCCCGGGTATAGATTTTGGAGTTCCCTTGTTGTGCTATCCCAAGGAGATACGATGTCGGTCGGGATCGATCGGGCGCGCCTCCGTGATCCGCTGCTGCACCCCATCGCGGCCAAAATTGCGGCCGGCGAGCGCCTCAGCCCGAGCGACGGACTGACGCTCTACGCCACGTCCGACCTGCTTGGCCTCGGGATGTTGGCCGACTTTGCTAACCGACGGCGTAACGGGGATCGCGTCTTCTTTTCCGCCAATCAGCACATCAACCCGACCAACGTCTGCATCCTGCGGAACACGTGTACCTTCTGCTCCTTTGCCCGAATGCCGAAGGAAGAGGGAGCCTATACCCGTTCGTTGGAGGAGGTGTTCCAGGAGGCATCCCAGGCGAACGAAATGCCCACCCGCGAGTTTCACATTGTGGGTGGGCTGCATCCCAAGCTACGGCTCAGCTACTACACCGACATGATCCGCGGCCTGAAGGAGCGGCATCCCAAGGTCCACGTGAAGGCCCTCACCGCGGTGGAGATTGCCCACCTGGCGCGGATCGAGAGGAAATCCGAACGAGAAGTCTTGCTGGCCTTGAAGGAGGCTGGGCTCACCAGCCTGCCGGGAGGGGGCGCGGAGGTTTTCAGCACCGCGGTGCGCGCCACGATCGCGGAGCGCAAGCTGACGGGGGAGGAGTGGCTCCGGGTTCACCGGGTTGCGCACCAGCTGGGGATTCCTACGAACTGCACGATGTTGTACGGTCATGTCGAAACCGCGCAGGACCGCATTGATCATCTCACCATGTTGCGGAACCTGCAGGATGAGACCGGAGGCTTCCTCACCTACATCCCCCTTGCGTACCACCCTGACCACAATGAGCTGGGGGAGGAGATGGGGCGGGTGGGGACAGCGACCACAGGGTACGAGGATCTCAAGAACATCGCGATCGGCCGGCTGTTCCTCGACAACATCCCGCACGTGAAGACCCACTGGCCCATGGTCACGCCGTTTGTCTCCCAGATTGCGCTCAGCTTCGGCTGCGACGATGTCGAAGGCACCGTAGTCTACGAGCGGATCTATCATGAGGCTGGCGCGCACACGGCGATGCACCTGCCGTACATGGATCTGGTACGGCTGATCCGGGGGGCAGGGAAGCGCCCGGTCGAGCGAGACAGCCTCTACCAACCGGTGCGGGAATCCTTCGATGAGCCACCACCCGGGGCTTCGCGGCGGGCTCGTCCGGGCCTGCCTGTGGTGCACGCCGCATGAGGCTCGGGCGGATTCCCTGGATCAATTGCTATCCGGTATACGGAGCGATCGATCGTGGATTGGTGAAGGTTCGGGCCGAGCTGGTCTCCGGCACTGCATCGGAGCTCAATGAACTTCTGGCCACGGGAGCTCTACAGGTGAGCGCCGTCTCCGCTGTGGAGTATGCCCGGAATGCGGCGGCGTATCATCTGCTCCCCGACCTTGCCATCACCTGCGATGGTCCGGTGCACAGCGTAGCGTTGTTTGCTAAGCGGCCTATCGAGGAACTCTCCGGCTGCACCGTGCTCCTCAGCGCCTCATCCCGAACCTCGGTTCTGCTGCTGGAGCTGCTCTGCCGTCACCGCTGGGGAATCACTCCGCAGTTTGCCACGGTCCGCGCCGAGGCACCCGACCTGGCTTCGCTTGCTGCGCTGCCGCACGAGGCGGTCCTGGTTATCGGAGATGCAGCGCTGCACCTGTACACCCAGGCGGTTTACCCTGTGCGCGTGGATCTGGGCGAGGAATGGAAGGGCTGGACCGGGCTGCCCTTCGTGTTTGCGGTCTGGGCATCTCGCAGAGATGCGCGGGCTCACAGTGTCAGGGCAGTCCACGAAAGGTTGCTGGAGTCTCGAGCCTGGGGTCTCGCCCATCTGGATGAGCTGGCCGCCGCCGCTGCTCAGAACACCGGCGTGTCGGAGTCGGTATGCCGAGCCTACCTCGGAGACCTGGATTACGCGCTGTCGTATCGCCATCTCGCCGGTCTGACCGATTTCTTTCGGCGCCTGGCGCAGGACGGGCTGGTGCCGGATGGCTCGCTGTCGTTCATATCGGCTGCGTGAGTGCCTCAGGCTGGGCTATCATCCTGGGCGAACCAGTTGCTCTAAGAGGTTGGAACTATGAGCGTTGTTGACCGGACCTCAAGTGAGTTCAAGGAGTACCTCGAGCTCTACGAGCGCGCTAGCCTGCTGGAGCTGGGGCAGCTTGCGGACGCTGAAAGGTGGCGGCATCACCCCGAGAACGTGGTCACCTACATCATCGACCGCAACATCAACTACACCAACGTCTGCGTCGCCGATTGCAAGTTCTGCGCATTTTACCGCCGGCCCAAG
>DASPKB010000182.1:0-3721 GCA_035628315.1 Gemmatimonadales bacterium
GCCCGCACAGGAACCGTACTCCTCGGGCTGAGACCCGCAGGCGAAGGTGGAGTTCGGGTGGTGTCCCGAAACCAATTGAGCCAGGTCGCCGCCGTCGGCCTCTCACCCCGGGTCAACTTGTCGCTCGCGCTGGCGCTGGGAGCGGCCGAAGCTCAGGTCGAGCTCGGCGGCCTTCGGGTCAGCCGCCTCGACGTAAAGACCGGCGCCAGCCGCACCATGATCCGGTTCTCCCGTCCGAATGCGATACGCTGCCAGCAGGCGTTGTTCAGCGCCGGCGCAGCGGAGGTATCCATCGGAGGCCTGGGTAACAGCCGGTGTGACGAAATCGAGTTCGAGGGTGGGATCGGCAAGGTAACTCTCGATTTTGGGGGAGTGTGGAGCTCCAGCTCCCGGGCGAAAATCACAATGGCGGTTGGGGAGCTGACGCTCCGGCTTCCCCGCAATGCTGGCGTGCGCATCCGGATGGACAAATACCTCTCCAGTTTCGAGCCGGCAGGCCTGGTTCGCCGCGGTCAAACATACGACTCGAGGAACTATGCCGAGGCGGAGCGGCGCCTCGATCTCGATCTAACCACAGCGGTGGGTGGGGTGAATGTCGAGTGGGTGGGAGACCAGCGGGAAAGCGGAGAAGCGGAGAAGCGCGGAGGCAACTAGCCGTCCTAGCCTCACGGCATAGGCTTCAGGTGACCCCTCTCACCTCTCATCGCTTGCCCCTCGCCTAGCTTTGCGCCATGTCGCCGCTCGAGACGCTCGGCTTCAGCCTCGGCACTTCGTTCGCCTCCGGACTCAATGTCTACGCCACGGTAGCAGCCGCCGGACTGTTCCAGCGCTTCGGCATCGTTCAGCTGCCCGACTCCCTCCAGGTGCTCGCCAACCCGCTCGTGATCGGTCTGGCGATCACACTGTTCGTCATCGAGTTCATCGCGGACAAAATTCCTTACGTCGACAGCGTCTGGGATGCGCTGCACACCTTCGTCCGGCCGCCCGCCGCTGCCCTGATCGCGTACAGCGCGTTTGGTGAAGTGCCGGAGGAATGGAAGGTGGGAGCGGCGATGCTGGCCGGCGGGGTGGCGCTGACATCTCACGGTGCCAAGGCCACAACCCGGGCTGCCGCCAATACCAGCCCGGAACCCTTCAGCAACTGGATTCTCAGCCTTGCGGAGGATGGACTCGCCGTGTTCCTCGCCTGGATGGCCGCCGAGCACCCGCTCATCACGGCGGCCGTGGTAGTCGTGCTGGTTATCGTGGCCGTGCTGGTGATCTGGAATCTGTTCCGCTACCTCCGAGTCATTCGAGACCGGGTGAGGCACTGGCGCACCCGCCCCGCCACTCCGCCTACCGGCGCAGGATAAGGAGAGAGTTACCCACCACTTACCCGCACTTGCGCTCCAATCCCGATTCCAAGCCGCTGAGCGGCCGACCCGTCTCGTACTGCGATCTCCGCTGTTCCGTCTGATCCGACGTAGGCAAGCAGGGCTCCCGCTGCCACATCGCGATAGGTTCGCACCAGCGGGCCGATCTGCATGTCCTCCAGCTCCAACACGGCCTGTGCTGGAAGGAGATCGGCATCGATGTTGGTGACCAGAGTTCCGAACCGGTCCACATACACGACTTCGCCCACTACAGAGCGCCCCTCCTGGTGCGGCGGTGTGTACGCCAGGCGCTCAGGAATTCGATCGAACCGAAGCCCGAGCTCGGTCAGAGCTGAACCGCGCGCCAGCTGAGCGGCGGCGGGGGCAAACACGTCTCGCCCGTGGAAGGTCGCTGCAGCGGATGCAGGCGTCGCCAGGCTGACGGCTTCCACCTCGGTGTCGTGTAGCACGGGCGTCAGTATCCCGTTATCCGGTGCGATGAAGAACTGCTGGTGAGCCCGGATGGCGAGTGCGGCACGAGATGTCCCCACGCCAGGATCCACGATTGCGAGGTGGACAGTGGAGTCCGGAAACCGGTGCCAGGTGCGGCCCAGGATGTAAGCGGCTGCCCTGATGTCGCCCGGCGGCACGTCGTGGGTGACATCCACCAGGACAGCTTCCGGCACACGGGTGAGCAGGACACCCTTCATCTCGGCTACGTACGAGTCCGCTGTACCGAAGTCGGTGAGGAGGGTGATGATCGGCATTTTAGAAGGCGAAGAAGGCGGGCGCATGAACGGCTTCTAGCGTGGAAGCTTATCCATGAGCTGGTGTTGGCAGTGTATCAGCAGACTCAGACCTGGCCGACTCAGGAGCGCTATGGGTTAACCTCTCAGATCCGGCGTGCAGCTGTTTCGGCAGCAGCGGTCATTGTTGAAGGTGCGGCCCCTTCTCCATATTCTGCCCTCGCCGCCTTCTCCGCCCTCTCCGCTTCTCCGCCCTTACCCCCGCAGAATCGGCAGTGCCATCGTGCGCCCGGCCGTTTTGCGCTGCAGAATTTCCGCGATATCGCGGAGACTCCGCGCTGCGGGACTCTCCGGCTGAGCTACCAGTACCGGCTGTCCGTTGTCGGCTAGCGCCGCAAGCTGCGGCTGGAGAGGGATACTGCCGAGGAGTGGCGCCGAAATCTCGTCTGCGAGACGCTGCCCGCCGCCGGAAGAGAAGAGATCGAACCGTCGGCCGGTCTCGGGATCGGTGAATCCGCTCATGTTCTCGACCACGCCGATGACCGGAACGCCCACGCGCTCGAACATCTTGGCACCGCGCAACGCGTCTCCTACCGCAACTTCCTGTGGAGTCGTCACGATTACGGCACCGGAGACGTGAGTCGCCTGAACCAGTGAGAGCTGGGCATCGCCGGTTCCGGGCGGCAGATCCACGATGAAGTAGTCGAGCTTCCCCCAGTCGACATCCCGGAGAAACTGGTTTACGACCTTCATGATGATTGGTCCCCGCCAGATGGCCGGCGCATCGCGCTCCACCAGGAAGCCAAGCGACATGAGCTTCACGCCGTGGGCCTCGAGCGGGCGGATCTTTCCGCCGATGACGGGGGGCCGTTCGAACACTCCGAACATGCGTGGGATGTTCGGTCCGTAGATGTCGGCATCCATGAGGCCGACCTGAAGGCCGCTCTCCACCAGGGCCACCGCCAGATTCGCCGCCACCGTCGACTTACCTACTCCGCCCTTGCCCGAAGAGATGGCGATGATCTTGCCCAAGTTCGGCTGGTCCACCGGCTGCTGTGCAGGCGGAACCTGAGCCCCGGCCCCGCCCTGGGGTGGCCCGTGAGTGGCGCGGGCAGGACCGGCGGGATTGGTGACGTTGATCTTGATCTCGTCCTTCTTCACACCTTCCACGCCCGCCACGGCAGTGCGCGCCATCCGGACCAGGGTGGCGGGATCCTCTGGGGCGAGCAGGAAGGTAAACGTCACCCTGCCTTCGTCGGTGACGTTCAGGTCCCGGATCATCCCTGCGGAGAGCAGGTCGTTTTCCAGCCGGGGATTCTGAATTCGGGCGAGAGCGGCGGTGACTCGTGCTTCGAGAGACTCACTCACGCGTCAAACCGCCTGAACCTGCTTGACCTCGGGGACCATCTCCCGGAGCCGGGATTCGATGCCCTGCTTGAGGGTCACTGTGGAAGCGGAGCAGCCGTGGCAGGTGCCTCCCAGCCGCAGGAGCAGAATGCCGTCCTGCTCGTCGAAGTCCACCACCTCGACCCGGCCCTTGTGCGACGCGATGTAGGGGCGCAGCGTGTCGAGCGTTCGTTCTATCCGATCGATGGTATCCATAGAGGGAATATAGTGACAGTC
>DASPKB010000183.1:0-4294 GCA_035628315.1 Gemmatimonadales bacterium
TGGCGGACGAGGGCATCGGCGTGAAGCGCGAAGACATGCCCAAGCTGTTCCAGGAGTTCAGCCAGGTGGACAGCTCGGTCAGTCGCCGCGCGCAAGGCACCGGACTGGGGTTGGCCCTCTGCAAGAAGTTCGTGGAGATGCACGGCGGGACCATCGGGGCTGATTCAATCTATGGGAAAGGCGCAGCCTTCTGGTTTCTGCTACCGGTGGATGGTCCGGTGCGTCGCTCCACCGCCGAGCGCACCGCCTAGCAAGGCCGGAGTGCAGAGCCAGAAGCTCTGGAGTTTATAATTCGACCGTGACTCGATTTAGAGCCGGCTTCCTGCTCCTCCTCTTCCTGGCTGCAGGAACCAGCCTGCCCAGCCTGGACGCCCTGCTCTACCACGGAGCCGGTGCCGAGGCGCAGAAGGCGCAAAACCACCTCGAGCCCACCGGTGGGTGCCTCGATCACGATGGCCACTGCAGCCTCGGCCGTACCGCGCCCGGCACTGGAGCGGTGGCCCCGCGCGGCGATGCCGCGCTGCTCCGGCAGAACCAACGGGCTGCTTCGCCACAGAAGCCGGGCCAATCGGGGCCGAGCACACTCTCCGCTGTTCTCCCGCCACCCAGAGCTCCTCCCACATCGCGCGTCTGAGTTCAACCCGACGTTGAATCCTCAATGCAATGGAGAGCTCGATGCGCGTGTTCTACTTCGTCGCAGCGCTGGCCGCTGCGATACCTGCAATAGTTTTCGCAGACCCGCCTTCCCAATCGCTTTCAGGCCAGGTGACCGACAGCGCCGGCACACCGCTGGCCCAGGTGCGGGTCTCCATCCTCGAGGTCGAGCGCACCGCGTTGACCGACCTCGAGGGCTACTACAGCTTCTCCGATCTTCCCACCGGCACCTACGCGGTCTCCTTCGCGCTTGTGGGTTACGCGCCCCAGGTACGGCGAGTCAGCCTTCATAGCGCACCGGTCCGGCTCGACGTTAAGCTGCGGCCGACTTTGATCGAGCTGCAGGAGCTCCAGGTTACCGCCTCCCCGCTGGCAACCACATCGCTCACCTCGCCTCAGCCCACCAGCATAATGTCGCCGGAAGACGTCCAGCAGAACCGAGCGGCTTCGCTGGGAGAGACCGTGAGCCAGTTGCCCGGGGTGCGGAGCCTCAGCACCGGCAGCGGCATCGGCAAGCCAGTAATTCGCGGGCTCACCGGAAACCGCGTGCTGGTGTTGGCTGACGGCCAGAGACTCGAGAATCAGCAGTGGGGTGATGAGCACGGGCCTCAGGTGGAGACCGGAGAAGCCGAGCGGATCGAGGTGATCCGGGGCCCGGCGAGCGTGCTATACGGATCGGACGCCCTCGGCGGTGTAATCAACGTGGTAAGCAGGGCAGTGCCCGACGCCATCGGCCGGGAGGCCTTCCTCGGTGGAGACGTCACTGCTTCGTATGCCACTAACAACCGGCAGCCGGATGGAACCCTCACGCTGGAGGGAGCTTCCAGCGGTTTCGGGTTCCGCGGAGCGTTTACCGGCCGAACCAGCGGTGATATCCGGACCCCTGCCGGAAGATTGTTCAACAGTGGGGGCAGAACTTGGCATGGCTCGGGCGCCGCGGGATATAGAGGAAGCTGGGGCTCGGTCACCGGGAGCTACTCGCACCGGGATGAGCGGGCGGAGATCCATGAGGATCCGGCTGAGGACCCCACCGCAACACCGTTTCAGCGGGTGGCAGAGGACCGGGCACAGTTGACCGCCAACCTCCCGCTGGGTCCTACTCACTTGGACCTGGACCTCGGATTCGAACGCAACCACCGGCGGGAGTTCGAGGAAGAGAATGCATCGGAGCTGGCCCTCGGCCTCCTGGCCCGTACCTATAGTGCGGACCTGCGGGTGCATCACCCGGTGGTGGCCGGCCTCGCAGGCATCATCGGGGCCTCGGGCCTGCACAATACCTTCGACAAGTTCGGGGAGGAGAGCCTGATCCCCGAGCACCAGTACGACAACCTGGCGGTCTACGCCTTCGAGCAAGCCGAAACGGGCCCTTGGAGCTTTTCCTTCGGTGCGCGCTACGATCATCGCCGGCTCGACGTCGAGGACGACGCCGCCCTGGGTGTTGTCGCGCAGCGCCGCACCTACAACTCGCTCACTGGCAATCTGGGCGTTTTGTACCGTGTCGCCGAGCCGGTGGCGCTGGTGCTGAATGTAGGGCGGGGTTATCGCTCACCGTCGGCATTCGATCTCTTCTCGAATGGCGTCCATGAGGGAACACTTCGGTTCGAGCGGGGCGACTCGACCCTCGAGAACGAGACCTCGATCAACTCCGATTTGGCCATCCGACTGCAGGCCCAGAGCATTACTGCCGAGCTCGGGGTCTTCGCCAATTTCATCGACAACTACATATATCCCGACCCGACCGGCGCCATTGATCCTGAGTCCGGGCTCCAGATTTACGATCTTACCCAGGGAACAGCGCGCCTCACCGGAGTCGAGGCGGTGATCGAGTACCATCCGGCCCCATTTGTTCATCTCCGAGGAACCGCCGACTACACCCGGGGGCAAAACCGGACCACCGACACCCCATTGCCCTTCGTCCCGCCATTCCGCGCTACTTACAGCGTTCGCTTGGAGGGCGGGGAGTACGGGCGAGTGGTCGCTCCATACCTGTCCGTGGGTGGAGAGACCAATGCAAGGCAGACCAGAACCGATCCGGAGGACTATGCTCCGCCGGGTTACACCCTGGCCAATGTTGGCGCCGGGGCAATCCTCGAGCTGGGTGGACGGTTGCTGACCGTGGATCTCCAGCTCAGGAACGTGTTCGACAAGGCGTATGCGAGTTTTCTCAGCCGGTACAAGACCTACGCGCTGGATCCGGGACGCAACCTGATCGCACGGGTGAGCACCTCGTTCTGACGCCGAGCGATCAGGCCGACAGCCGCCCCTGACCTCGCGGCAAGGAGGGTCGAGGCTGCAGGGTTACCCGGCGGAGCAGTTCGAGATGCGCCGCGACGATGTCGGCCAGATGCTGCGCGGTCAGGACGTGCTGCTCTGTCAGAGCCTTGGGGCTGGTAGCACTGAAGATCATGGCTCCGTGAATTCGTCCGGACACCCGGAGGGGAACGATCATGCGGCTCTCCCCATTGTGGTGGGCGAAGGCGCAGGGAAGATTGCCGCGCAACGTAAGCGCTAGGGCAGTTTCCTCGATGGAAACCAGCGGCAGGCTCGAGAGCGGTCGGCGCTCACCTGGCTCCAACAGCACCACGCGATCGGTCTGCGTCATCCGAAGCACGAAGGTGAGCTTGTCGAAGGGAATCGCGTGTGCGGCTTCCGCGGCGATCAGTTGGGTCGCAACCGCCGGATCGGCAGTCGTGGCGAGCAGCCCCACGATGCGAAACAGCAGGTCGGCGTGAGCGCTTCCCTGAGGCTGCGGAGGGTGGGATTGCTGCTGGGCCGGCGCGACTTCGGCTTCCCCGCGTACGAATGCCTCGACCTGCGGTCCAATCAACCCCGCCAGTAACGCCATCAGATCAGCGTCTTCCTCACCGTATAGTTCCGGACCGATGCTGCCGACCCACAAATAGCACCGTCCCCCGCCGCTCAGGTGGACCGGTGCGCCTACCAGGGCGCGGACGTCGGCGCCGGCCTCATTCGCAGTCAGAAATCCCCGGGGCCAGCGCGCGTCCTCGTAGATGTCGCCCACCAGTAAGCGGGGCTCGGACCCAAAGATCTTTTCCAGATCGAGATGATCGGCGCTGATCACCAGCGACGGATCGGTCCAGAGCGCGCCACCCGGATGCTCGCCCAGCCGGAAGTACCGTCGCCCATCGCTGTCGGCGAGGACCAGCTCGATGTGCTCGTGCGGGAGCACCGAGGCCAGGCCGCGTGAGAGTGCGGCGACGAACCGCTGCGGTGTTCCGCTGTTCCCGTTGGCCGCGACCAGGGCATCGAGCACAGCGGCCATGCGCTCTTGCTGCCGCGCTGCCGGCGGGTCCGCGGATTTCCACTGCCGGGCAATGCGGCCCAGCATCGCCGCTATCCGCTGAGAAACGCATTGGAGTACGACCCGCTGGACTGGTCCGTAGCGGCCGGGCTGGAGATCGGCTACCAGCATGAGGGCCACGTCACGTTTACCGAAACGCACCGGCAGGCAAGCGACCGAACCATAGCCGGCCTTTTGCACGATGAGTTCCACTTCGGTGAGCTGTTCCGGCTTGAGGTGCGGCGCCGGTGTCGGGACCGGGAGATCGTCCTGCGCCAGCTCGGTGGGGCCGAGAAGCACGGCACCACCGTGCGTGGGATAGAGCCAGAGCCCAAGGAG
>DASPKB010000184.1:0-3016 GCA_035628315.1 Gemmatimonadales bacterium
ATGCCCAGTACCTGAACAGCGCAGAGGTGCTGGTGACCCATGCCTTTGATCCCGCTCTCAAGGCCAGGGTTCAGGTGCTCCCCCAGCAGCCGGAGGAGTTTCTCAACGATCGCTACATCCGCCATGTAATGAAGGAAAAGCGCGGTGTTGCCGTATTCGTACCTACCCGCGCGGAGGTAGAAAAGCTGGCGGCCGGTCTGGGCGAGCGGTGGCCGCGTCTGACAACCGCGTTCTATCACGGCGGCGAGCCGATTCGGGTTATTCGGCCCTTCCTCGAGGACGAGGTGGCTAAGCCCTTTCTGCTCGCGATGACCGCTGCCGGGCAATCAGCGTTGAACGTGCGCGGCCTGGATACAGTCGTCATCTACGACGCGCGTTACGGCAACGTGGTGGATCGCGGCCGCAATGTCCTGCATCGGCTATATCTCGGCGCGAACGAGATTCTGCAGATGGCTGGCAGGGTGCACGGCCGGGTGCCGAACGGCGAAGTCGTCATCCTGAGCGACCGCGACCTGGTGTTCGAAGCTCTGCGGCCTACTCCCCCCGAGTTTCAGCTGGCCGGCGATGCCGAACGGGTGGCGATAACCTGTGCCGCACTCGGGGTTGATGCTCGCGAGCTCGACCTCCCGGTGCCGCTGGACCGAACCGCTTACAACAGGGCCCAGCGTCTGCTTACCAGCCGAGGCCTGATCGAGCAGGGCCGGCTCACCTCTTACGGAAGAGAAGTCGAGGCTCTGCCGGTTGAGCGGCCCTGGGGCGAGCTGCTGGTCCATGCCGAGGCCGACCTGGTGCCCATGGCCGCTGTGTGTTCGAACATTGAATCGCTGCACCGAATGACCCGGGAGGAGCGCGATCTCCACGGAGTAATCGTCAATGGCAGTGATCATCTCACCGCCTACAACCTGTACGCGGAAGCGGTCAATCAGCATGGATATGTGGGAGAGGTGTATGGCCTTCCCCGCCACGTGTTCGAGGATGCCCTGGAGCAATGGGCCGAACGCCGGGGCGTGCTGGTGAAGGCCATAGAGGACACTGCTTTGGGAACCGCATCGGTATACCGCTCTTTGGAGCTGCCATTGCCGAAGCAGCTGCCCTACGCATCCAAAGACATCCGGCGCCGCTGGTCCGATCTGATCGCGCGGATCATGCCGTTCGATCTCGTCATCGACGAGCACACCGCAGATGGCCAGGAGGCGCGGGTATCCAAGACGTCGGTAGCCGGCAGCTGGGGAGCCGTCGCCGGAAACCTTCGCTACTTTGCCGATCGCTTCGGTGTTCCGCGGGCTGCCATCGAGGGCACCACGTTGTCGTACGATCTCATTGGAAAGTACGCCACTCTGGGTTCGGGCAAGGTAGTGCTGGGCGGGCCTCGCAAGCACCAGCGGCTGATGGTGGAGCGTCGGCGGAGCTATTTCGGTTTCGAGCTGGAAACCGAGGTTGAGATGATTGAGAGCGAGATCCCCGACGAGCTCCAGGAAGCGGCCCGCGAGACGCTGGCCCGGGCGCTCTACGAAAATGAAACCAGCCACCCCGACCAGAACCGCTTGCGTCGCGTGCTGGAAGAGCTGGATGAGCTCTGGCGACGCTCGGGAGGAACCCTGACAGAGATCTCGCCTGACGCGCTGCGCGCCCGTATCCGGCGCCAGTTGGGTTCGGTAACGAGCTGGGAGGACTTCCTCCACAGCCGGATCTTGGTGGACCCCGCTGAACTGGTGGATACCGCTACCCGGGAGCAGCTGGCCTTGCTACCCGCACGGGTTCATGTCAAAGGGGATGCAGTGCCGCTCGACTACGAAATTCAGAACGGAATGTCCGTTGCCCGGGTGCGGCTGCGGGAAGGACAGGCCAAGCGGCTCCGGATAGACGAGCTACCGAAGCTCGACCGTCCCCTCCGGTTTTCCGTTCAGCGAGGTCGCCACCCTCCGCTCCTCGCCGATACACTTCCGGCGCTGCAGGCGCTGTTGCGCCGGTCGCCCAAATCAGCCGCCGAGGAGAGCGGACCCCGGCACGGCGGTGGCCGCCACGTGCCGCCCCATCGCCGGCGCGGTCGCAACCGGGGAAGACCGGGCCGACATCGGCCCTGAACGCGGTCCATACATTTCCTCACCTCGAGCACAACCGCTGGTCCACACGGCATTGGTGCTGGTGCAGATTCTGTTCGCCAGTCTGGCCATTGCCGGCCGTTTTGTGCTCCCTCAGTTTCCCGCAGGGGCATTGGTGTGCTTCCGAGTGCTGGGAGCCACAGCAGTACTGCTCCTGGTGAACGCTGCAACGGGCGGTGGTTGGATTCGGGACAGGCGGCATCTACTGCGGCTCGCAGTGCTCGGTCTGCTCGGTATTGCCGCGAACCAGAGCTTATTCCTGTACGGCCTCCGACACACCACTGCGATCAATGCCACGATTCTCGTTACCACCGTCCCGGTGTTTACGGTGTTGGGATCGGTCCTGACCGGAAGGGAGCCCGCTTCCCGACTGATGTTCGCGGGCGTGGCGCTGGCCGGAGCAGGAGCCGTGTATCTCATCGGCCCGGATCGCATATCATTCGCTCCGGACGTAGCGCTGGGGAATGCGCTGATCGTTCTGGGCATGATCTGTTACGCTGCGTACTTCGTTTACTCGAAATCCGTCGTACGCCACTACCCGCCGATTACTGTCAGCTTCTACGTCATGCTGTTCGCGTCAGTCGGCGTGCTGCCCCTCGGGATTGGGTCGATGGCCTCCATGCGATTCACCGAGGTGAGTAGCACGGTCTGGTGGTGGGTGGGATACATCGTGGTGTTTCCCACCATCCTCACGTACCTGCTCAACATCTGGGCGCTCCAGCGGGTCTCATCCAGTCTGGTGGCTGGGTACATCTATCTGCAGCCTCTCTTCGCCGCCCTCGTCGCGCCCCTGGTGCTGGACAACGAGCATTTGACTGCCCGGGCTGCGGTGGCGGGCCTTGCCATCTTTATTGGCCTCGGGCTGGTGATTCTGGCGGAGATACGGCTGCACCGGGCTATCCCGATAGAGCCCA
>DASPKB010000185.1:0-5884 GCA_035628315.1 Gemmatimonadales bacterium
AGGGGAACCAGGCCTCTGTGCTCGTCTGTTGTTTGGCAACTCAGAGTTCGGCTACGGGTGTGGGGAGAATCACAGCATCCTCCCCCCTCCACCGTAGACTCCCTGTACACCAGCGCGGCCAGAGTCGGTTTTCGGAATCCCGGGGCTAACCTTTTGGACCACGGACACTGAGATCGACGAAGCCTCGTGCAGTCATAGATGAGTTCAATATGCGATTACATCTCCTCTCCGGTTTCATGGCTCCGCTTACGGCTGTCGCCCTGCTGGCGTGTGGTGGCGACGATCTCGTCCTTCCTACTGGCGAAACACCCGCCAGCAGGGTTCCAGCCAAGCTCAGCATCTACTCGGGTAATGAGCAGGAGGGCACCGCCGGCGCTGCTCTTGCTTTCCCGGCGGTTGTTCAGGTCGTGGATGAGAATGGTGATGGACTGGCCGGCCAGACCGTATCCTGGAACGTGGCTACGGGAGAGGGTAGCGCTACTCCCACCAGCGTGACGGATGAGCAAGGGTTGGCGTCGTCGGTCTGGACTCTTGGAAATCCCGGTCCCAATACGCTGACGGCCACAGTCGCGGGTCTCAGCGCTGTGACCTTCATTGCTGACGCGAACAACGGTCGTGGTGGAGGCGGTGGAGGTGGAGGGGGAGGGGCTGTTCCCAGTGCCACCACATCCACCATTTCCGCGGACCCCACGTCCATTCAGGTGGAAACCGGGGTGAGCTCGATCCGGGTAACAGTGCGGGATGCTGCGGGTGCTCCGGTTAGTGGTGCGGTGGTGACCCTCTCTGCATCGGGGAGCGGCAACACTCTGGTTCAGCCAACTGGGCCTACCGGGAGTGATGGGATCGCGGTGGGGACGCTCAGGTCCACTGTGGCGGGCACCAAGGATATTACCGCAATCGTGAATGGTACGGTGCAGGTAGCACAGACTGCGCAGATCGTAGTCGAGGCCCCTCCGCCCCCGCCACCGCCCGCGGCGGAGCCGCACCACTTTGTCTTCCGCGTGCAGCCGCAGGACGTTCGGGAAGATGAGTGGTTCACGGTCGAGGTTGCCATCGCGGATGCCTCGGGCAACATCGTTCCACTGAACGGAACCGAGATCTACCTCGGCCTCTTCGAGGTTGGCGATGATCATCCCACCAACAGTCGTCTGGCCGGCGACCGTTTCGAGGACACCGTTAACGGGGTAGCCACATTCCGTCTCTATGTGGATCATGATGGGAGCTACCGGTTCCTGGCGCGCTCCGACTACCTGCCGGAGCACCTTGGGCCATACGGGCCGGAGCTGTTCAGCAATGTCTTCCAGGTCCGCGACTAAGATTTTGGGGACGCCGATTTCAAGGCACGAAAAAGGGTCCAGCAGACGCTGGACCCTTTGCTTTATAGTCGAAAACGCGACGATCGGAAAACTCGCCGATGTTGACCCAGCTCCCGAGGAGGGAAAGGCCGGGAAGCGAGCTACGAGCCTACGTCTACAATCCCGCCACGAGTCATGGAAGCTGAGGGCTGCGCCCACCTGGACTCATGGCACACCCGTGCGGGTCACGCTCGACGGCAAATCCCACCTTTTGGCGGTCGGGACAGCCACGGTCTCAGTAACGAGATACCCAATGCAAGCGAGTTGTACACGCCATGACACCCAGGCACTCGCCGCATGTGCCGCTGGCGAATGGCAGCAAGCCGAGGCCGATCTGCTGAACATGCTGGAGCCACACGAGTGGGCTGGGTAGCGCTATTGTAGTGGAGATAGGGACAATTGTTGAAGCGATCCTACAGAGCGGAGCACCATGGCACCAGCCACGCCAACTCTTTAGGGGCATAGATAATGCGCGACATGCTTCTGCTATCAGTCCGGACCGCACCTGTGAACTCCGGAGGTGGCGCACCTTTCAGCGAGGTTCCAGCCCGCGGAACCTGGAGAGGATATCCCATGTATAGCGATCCTTTCACTTCTCTGTTTCGACCCGCTCACATTATTACTCTCGCCCTCGCGGGGCTCTGGCTAGCCGGCTGCGGCGACAGTACTCCCAGCGATCCCCCCGCCGCGCCCCAGTTCACGATGACCGGCAGCACGACCCAGGTCGAGGTCCGGAAGGTCGCCAGACTCCAAGGGGACGGTGCGGTCCGAGTGCACCTCCGGGCCCGTTGCCCCGCCGGCTACCATGTGGTCGAGGGGCCAGTGACCGTGGCGCAAACCCCGGAAAGCCAGGCGACATTCGCCGAGGCGTTCTTCACCACAACGTGCGATGGGACCTGGCGCAGATTCAGCCTGCGGGCTGAACCGATTGAGGGACGGTTCACGACCGGCCGGGCCCGGGTCAGCGCATCGCTCATGACCGAGAATGCCGCGGGAGACTTTCAGCAGGGGAGTGACAGCGAGATTGTCCGAGTCATTCGCTGACGCGAAACCTTCCGGTCGCAGTCGGAGGTGCGAAACCCGAAGCATGGGCTTCGCACCTTTGTCATACCAGAGCTCATCCTTCGGACATTCATCGCCGTGGCCTATCAGGCCCTCAAAAAAACGGCCTATAACAAAGTCATAGGCCGTTGAGGCAAAAGCGGCAATTGTCGCACCCAACGTCTGAATAGCTCCCGAGGAGGGACTCGAACCCCCGACCCGGTGATTAACAGTCACCTGCTCTACCAGCTGAGCTACTCGGGAAGGGAGTGGAATGTCGCAGGACGTGCCAGAGTGGTCAAGACACATCCGACGGCGCCTAATTGGGTGTATAAATCTGGAATCCCATGTGCGAAGCCTTGCGTACTCGGTGAGCGTGCGCACAGTGGGCTTTTTCGGCGCCTAGGTAGATTGGTACGATCCAAAGCCGAAGAGCCGGAAAACGGGCAAGCAGTTGTCATCCATGGATGGTGGCTGCACTGAGACGGACGTCAAGGGGGAAAACCGGTCGTCACAGCTGCCGAGTGCTGCTGCCCGATTTGTTGACACGGCCAGTCGGGCCGCTGCATCCTAAGTCATTGTCACAGAAAATGTTACATTATCGACCCTACTGTTTTTCCCGGTCCTGCTTACCTTCAATCCTGTGACCCTGACCCCTCTGGCAGGACACGAGGGTGTGCGGCGTCGCCTGGCTCAGGCAGTCGCTCGAGGCAAGCTGCCCCAGGTGATGCTCCTGACCGGCGCTCCCGGCGTTGGAAAGCAGCGCCTCGCTCTTTGGCTAGCCCAGCTCGCTCTTTGCCAACAGCGTTCCCAGGAACCCTGCGGCACCTGCCGAACCTGCCGGCTGGTGAGCTCGCTGTCTCACCCCGATGTGCATTGGTTCGTGCCAGTACCGAGACCCAAGGTCTCGGATCCTGACAAGCAGGTCGAAGAAGCGGCCCAGCTGCTGGCACAGGCCCTCGATGATCGGCGCAGCCAACCTCTGTACACCAGCAATGACCCAATGGCGAGCCACGGCATCGCCACCGTCCGGCTGTTCCAGCGTCGTGCCGGGCTGACCTCGGTTGAAGGCGGAGTTCGAGTCTTCATTCTCGGCGAAGCCGAGCGGCTGGTGGTTCAGGAGGCGAGCCAGGAGGCGGCAAACGCCCTCCTCAAGCTGCTGGAGGAGCCACCGGCGGGAAGTTTGATAATTCTGACCACAGCCGAGCCGCGCCGGCTGCTGCCCACGATCAGATCGCGCGCCATGACGCTGAGGTTGGGGCGGCTCACCGATGCCGAAGTTCGGGAGTTTCTGCAAGCCAATCTTCGGCCAGTTCCATCTGCCGAGGAGCTGGATCGTCGGGTGAGCACGGCGGAGGGCTCGATCGGCCGAGCGTTGGCTTCCGGAGAAGAAACCAGCCGGGCCCAGCAGGCCGCCGATCAGCTGCTGGAGGCGGTTATTGCGGGACCTGGGGCGTCGCTGGAGCGGGCGCTGCGCCAGCCGGCCTGGGCCGCCCGGGGAGAGTTCACGGCGATGCTCGACGCGTTGGCCGAAACGCTGGGTGAGGCGGCTCGCGGTTCACTGGGGCACGAGTCCCGGCGTGAGATTCTCCCTTCACTTCGCCGGTACCAGGACCCACGGCCGCTGCTGCACGCAATGCAGCGGGTGGCTGATGCTCGGGAAGCAGCCGCGGGAAACGTGAATCCACAGCTGCTGCTCGCCGTTCTCGGCGCCGAGCTGTCGGAGGCCCTGTGAAGCTCAGCCATGTAGACGAGCAGGGCCGTGCGCGGATGGTTGACGTGGGGGAGAAGCCGCTCTCGGTGCGCACGGCGGTCGCTGAAGGTGCCGTCCGCATGTCACGCGCAGCGTTCGAACAGGTGGCGGCTCAGACGGTGGCCAAGGGAGATGTCCTCGCTGTAGCCGAAGTCGCGGGCACCATGGGAGCGAAGCGGACCAGCGAATTGA
Source organism: Gemmatimonadales bacterium (assembly GCA_035628315.1). GTDB lineage: Bacteria > Gemmatimonadota > Gemmatimonadetes > Gemmatimonadales > GWC2-71-9 > CAVVWJ01. Next base: position 4,342 of record DASPKB010000185.1, read on the forward strand.
TTCCGCTGTGTCACCCCATCATTCTCGATCTGGTTCAGGTCGAAGCCCGGCTCGAGCCCGAGTTGCCGGGTGTAAGGGTAAACGCCCTGGCCCGGGCCACCGGAAAAACCGGGGTCGAGATGGAAGCGTTGACTGCGGTTGCAGTGGCGTGTCTGACGGTGTACGACATGGTAAAAGCAATTGACCGGAGCATGAGTATCGAGGAAGTGCGGTTGGTGAGTAAGTCCGGGGGAACCCGAGGTGATTGGCGCCGGGCCGAGTCGTAAGCGGCACGACCTCCTATAAGAAGAAAGGGGTTGGCACGTGGCGAGACCCATCGATTACGGCGAACCAAAGCCGATGACTGCCGAGCGCATCCTGATCCGTGGCGGCGTCCTGCTCGCAGCCGCACTGGGCATTGGAGCGCTGGGCGGATGGAACAAGGCTGTTCGCGCCGCCAGCGATCACGCCAGCCTGCCGGACGTGGGGTTCGTGGCCCGCGAAATGGGGAGCCTGAAGGAGCAGCTCGAGGCCGCCAAGGGCGAAACCATGGTCATGAAGCTCCAGCTCGAGCGCGCCAATGCCATTATGGAGAACTCGACCCGCTACCAGATACCAGCAGACCTGTCGGCTGCGATCTACGACATCGCGCTGAGTGAAGGCATCGATCCATCCCTCGGGTATCAGCTGGTCAAGATCGAAAGCCAGTTCAACCGGAAGGCCAAGAGCAACATGCAGGCTTACGGATACACTCAGCTACAGCTGCCCACCGCCCGCTTCTACCAGCCGAACATTACCGAGCAGGACCTGTACGATCGGGACACGAATCTCCGGCTGGGTTTCCGCTTCCTGAACGAGCTGCTTGCGCGCTTCCAGTACGACGTTCACCTCGCGCTGCTCGCCTACAACCGCGGCCCAGCCCGGGTCGATCAAATCCTGGCGAAGGGCGGCAATCCGGCCAATGGATATTCGGACGCCGTGCTGAAGGGCTATCGCCCGATGACGGCCAGCGAGGTGCGCTAGCCTGGTATCTTGAGCGCCCGTCCTGCCTTCAAGGTGGTGCGCTCAGTCATTCCGTTCGCTTCCCGAAGGGCCTGGATCGAGACGCCATATCGTTTCGCCAGGCCCTGCAGCGTTTCTCCCCGCTGTACCACGTGGGTACGCATCCCGCCGGCGTCCGGCGCCGGCCCGGTGGCGGATGCAGGAGCATCGGGTGACACCACCCGGAGCCGCTGACCGATACGAATACGGCCCCTGCTGTCCAGCTTGTTCCAGGTGCGAAGCTCCCGCTGCGTCACACCATATTCATCAGCAATCTCGGAAATCGTCTCGCCCCGACGCACTCGGTGAAATGCGCTGGTACTGGTGCCGGCCGCGACGACAGGCTCAGCCATCCTCCGGGCCATCTTGGTGGAGGGTGCGCCCCCGGTCGGAACCACCACCCGCTGCCCTATGCGAATCCTGCGCGGGTTGATCCGGGGATTGGCCGCGATCAACATCGTCTGGCTCACCCGGTACCGCCGAGCAATGTGGCCGAGCGTTTCGCCCCGGGCGATGAAGTGTT
>DASPKB010000186.1:0-2174 GCA_035628315.1 Gemmatimonadales bacterium
CCTCGACGTTGACCTGGACGAGTACCTCCAGCCGTATCGCAAGGGAGCCCGGGAAAACACTGCGGCCGTAACCCAGCGCGCCTGATGGGAGAGTTTGCCGGGACGGTCGCGTTCATAACCGGAGCTGCCCACGGTCAGGGAAGAGCTACGGCCCTGGCTCTGGCGCGAGAAGGAGCTCGCATCGTCGCCTTCGACATTGCCCGCCCGATGCGCTATCCCGGGTATGGGATGGGGTCACCCGACGACCTTGCCGCTCTCGAGGCGGAGTGCCAAAAGCTTGGAACCGAGTGTCTGACCTACACCGGCGATGTCCGGGAGGATGCGGAGGTCACTCGGGCGGTGGACGGCGCCGTGGCCGAATTCGGACGAATTGATATCCTATTCAATAACGCGGGCATCTGTGCGTACGGGCTGGCCCACGAGCTCACCGAGGAAGCCTGGGACGCCATGCTGGATATCAATCTCAAGGGTGCCTGGCTGGTCGCTAGGCGGATCATCCCGGTGATGATGCGCCAGCGGGCCGGCGTAATCATCAACAACTCATCCGTGGCAGGACTCCGCGGCATGGGCCGGCTGAGTCATTACGCCGCTTCCAAATGGGGGCTGACCGGTCTCACCAAGTCATGGGCGATTGAGCTGGCGCCTTACGGGATCAGGGTGAACTCGTTGCACCCGACTGGTGTCAATACACCAATGAACGATGGGCTGGCGGCCCTCGAGGGACTCACGCCTCAGGAAATCGCCGAACGATCCGCCGGAAACCTCCTTCCGGTACCCTGGATCGAGCCGGAAGATGTGGCGAACGCGGTCCTGTATCTGGCCTCTCCGCGGGCCCGCTTCATAACCGGCGCTCCGCTGATCCTCGATGCCGGACTGCTCAGCCGATAGGCACGCTACCTCAACGGATCTCGCGGCAGCGTCAGCGGCGGGTTAAGTTCCGTGCCTCAGACGTAAGCAGCACAGTGTAGAGGAAACGATGTTTGTAACCATCCGCAGATACAGTCCCAAGAACGGCGCAGTCAACAAGGCCTCGCTCGAGCTGTTGCGCCGCCAGATTCAGGAAGACTTCCTCCCCCTCATCAAGCAGATCCCCGGCTTTCGCGGGTATTACTTGGTGAACATCGATAACCGCGAGGTCGTAACCCTCAGCCTCTGTGACTCGGAGGATGCGTGCGAGGCGGCCACCCGCTGCGCCGCGGACTACACCCTCAGCAACCCTCTCATGTATGAGCTCGGCCGCCCCGAGGTTATCCAGGGACAGGTGCTCACTTTCGCCGAACAGCCACCAGCAGCGACTGAGGGTGGTGAGGCCGCAGCCGCGGCGCTCGCCTTGTGGTTAAGGGAGTCACGGGGTATGCTTCTCACTGCATCAGATGGGTGAATCGCGTGCCTTCCGATGCTCCAGGGGGCTGGCACTGGCGCCGGCCCCTTGTGCTTTCATCTCTCGAAGAGGGCCCCGGGATGACCGAAGTCAAGCTGAGTGACGAAGACAGCCTGGAGCGCGCGCTGAAGCTGTTCAAGCGAAAGCTCCAGAAGTCCGGCCTGTTCGGCGAGCTCAGGAGACGCCGGCACTACGTGAAGCCCAGTGAGGCTCGCGCCATCAAGAGCGCCGCGGCGCTCAGGCGTAAACGGAAGAAGAAAGTCACCACCGACAGCTGGTAGCCGTTCCAGCCGATCAACGGTGCAGACTTCAGATCCGGAGCCGGTCGGCTCCGGATTCGTGTTTTCAGGGATCAGGACTTCTCGATATCCGCTCTCAGGCGCAGGAGAGCGTCCTCCGTCGCCACCAGCTCGCCTCGGGCCTCATTCAGCTGCTGCTGCTGAGTCTGGACAAACCTGCGGTAGGGCGCGATCGCCTCATTGATTCTGCTGGTCGACTGCTCCAGCTCCTGATGCACCTGCCGGGTGAGCGCGTCCTTGAGATGGCTGCGAAGCTCACCGATCCGGCGCTGGAACTCGCGCTGTGCTTGCCGGCGCTTTCGCGGGAGCACGTAGAAACCGCCTACCGCCAGCGCGGTCGCCAGGAGAATCCCCGTTACGTCGGCTGCGGCCCCGGTGACCACGGTGATCACAAAGGTTCCCAGCCCGATCGCGCCGGCTTCGGCCAGGGCGGTGGTAGCGAAGGCTCCCTGGATGTCGTTGGCGATGGCGCGGGATTCCGCCTCACGGTTATA
>DASPKB010000187.1:0-3795 GCA_035628315.1 Gemmatimonadales bacterium
GCCACACTCTTCAGATATTCTCGGAGTCGAGCGGCAATTTCTGGTGTAACAACCTGCCGGACTGGCTCTGGCTGGTGGCGATAGATCAGCTCGCCGGCAGGGCTCCGGATTTCCCGGACCAGAGTGGGCGTGAGGAGGAGCCTGTCGTTGGCGATGGCACCATAGGCCGCAGCCAGCTGGACCGGCGTCACGCCGAATTCATACCCCATTGCCATGCTGGCTCGCGTGTACATGGGCTGCCACTTGTCGGGACGAGCCAGACGTCCCCTCGATTCGGAAGGAAACTCCGCTCCGGTAGGGGTGCCGAAGCCGAAATCCCGTAGCATTTCGAACTGCTCTTCGGGGGACAGCCGGAGCGAAAACTTCGCCATTCCGATGTTGCTGGAAACTTGAATCGACTGAGCCAGTGTGAGGTTTCCGGTAGTGCGGTGCACGTCCGTGATCGGCCGAGTTCGCCCGCTACTCGTCACCGGCATGGCCCAGCGGCCCCCTTCCGCGAAAACAGCGTCCGAATCGTCCACTCGCCCGTGCTTCAGGAGCGCCGCCGCAGTGAAGAGTTTTGCGGTAGAACCCGGCTCGAAGGGATCGGTGAAGGTGGAAGCCCGAGTTGATGACAGGCCTGACTTACCTGCCTGCCGCGAGGCGAGGGCCAACAGCTCGCCATTGCGAGGGTCCAGAAATACTACGTCACCGCCGTCAGCCCGCATAGCGGTGATTGCGTCGTCCAGGCTGCGCTCCGCGATTTCCTGAAGCTCGGCATCCAGCGTTAGCGTAACATCGTTCCCGGGCACCGGCTCCCGCACCAATCGTGCTGGTGAGTCGTAGCGCCGTCCCGCCCGGTCTTTCAGCAGCACCGCCTCGCCCGGTTGCCCTGTTAGAACGGAATTGAGTGAAAGCTCCAGGCCGGCAGCACCGGTGGGCTGGTCGCCGGAAAGGCCGCCGATGATGGGACGGGCCAGAGAACGTGAGGGATAGAACCGCTGGAAGTCACGACTCAGGTGGACGCCCGGCAGGCGGCGAAGAGGCTGCACCTGCGAAGCGCTGAAAGGACCGTGGAAATAGATCCAGCGTTTGCCTGCCCGGATCTCACGCGAGAGTGACGCCCAGGAAAGACCGAGATGCCGCGCTATCAGCCGGACGGAGCCAGCTCGGTCGGTCAGCTCATTCGGGGCTATGCCGACGTGATAAAACTCCTGGCTCACGGCGAGGGGAATCCCATTCCGATCGTAGAGCCCGCCCCTTCGAGCCGGCAGCACGGCCCGCTCGGTCCGCTGGCGGCGGGCCTGTTCCGCCCACCGGTCACCCTGCACCAGCTGGAGCTGCGCGGCGCGAACGAGAATTCCCAGGAATACCAGGAGAAATGCAAACTGGATGGCAGCAATGCGGGTGAGCGGCTTGGCCATCAGCGTCCGCCAGATCCAGGAGCCTCAGGCACCGCGAAGAGGACGAACTCGGAGTCGGCCGGCTCATGCAGCCCCAGCGAGCGTCGGGCTATTGGGACCAGCACCTGGCGGCTCGAGGCATTGCGGATCCGACGCTCGGCGTCCGCGCGTCGAGCTTCGAGGCTGCTCCGCTCATCCCGAAGCTCTCGAAGACGGCGGGCGGTACGAAAAGCGGCGGTCTGCCGGCCGACGACGACCAGTGCTCCGACCAGAAAAACCAGGAGCCAGAGCAGAACCCAGTGCCGGCCTTTAAGCCGAGTCATCGACCACAAAGATCCGAAGCCGCGCGCTTCTAGCACGGGGGTTGGCCTCCAGCTCTGCCGGGCTGGCCTGGATCGGCTTTCGAGGCTCGATCCGCCCAAGGGCGTGTCCCCGGCAGGTGCACACCGGCATTCCCGGAGGACACACGCAGCTGCTGGCCCACTTCCGGAACTCGTGTTTGACCAACCGATCCTCCCCCGAGTGATAGGTGATCACAGCCAGCTTCCCGTTGGGCGTGAGAGCGTCGCGGAATGCCGGTAGCGCGCCTTCCAAGCCCGCCAGCTCGTTGTTGACCGCTATGCGAACGGCTTGGAACAAGCGGGCGAAGTCACCGGGCCCGCTTCTGGGACCGAGCGCGGCTCTGATCGCGTTGACCAGGTCGTCACTGGTGCTCAGGGGCTGGCGGCTGCGTCGACGGACGATCTCGGCGGCCAGGCGGCGCGCCCGTGGCTCGTCTCCAAAGGTGCGGAAGATCTTCTCCAGGGTTGCCGCGTCGGCCGACTGGATCAGCTCAGTGGCGCTGTGACCGCCCTGGCCCATTCTCATATCGAGGGGTGCGCCAGGACGGAAGGTAAAACCGCGATTCGCTTCGTCCAGTTGCCGGGAGGATACTCCCAGGTCGAGGAGAATAAAATCAGGCTTGAACTCCGTTACGGCGGCGATTGCCTCGGCAGCGGAGTACTCGGCCTGAAGATACCGGATGCCCGTCTCGCCCAGGCGACCGCGGCTGATCGCGATCGCGTCCGGATCCCTGTCGATGCCGAGCACCTCGGCACCACTTGCCAGAAACCCGGCGGCATGTCCGCCATCGCCCAGGGTGGCATCGACCACTCTTCGAGCACCGCGGGCAGCCGCGAGTACCGCCTCCAACAGCACTGGGACGTGATACACCGAAATTTTTTCCGACATGACGGCTCGAGCGGGGGGAAACACAACACCCCGTCCGGGTGGGACGGGGTGAAGATTCGACGAGCGAGCGGGGCTGACGGGGCTCGAACCCGCGACCTCCGCAGTGACAGTGCGGCACTCTAACCAAGCTGAGCTACAGCCCCCGATCGGGAGCGCGGAATATAGGCGATCCGGGGGGGAGGGTCTAGGCCAACGGCCCGGGCTCTACGCCCTCCTCTTTTCTCCCTTACAGTAGGCTTTCAGCATCGACGCGATTCTCGGATTGTACTTCTTGATAATGCCGAGATTCTTGTCCACCGCCTCCGGATTCACGGAACGGCCGGCCGTCAAGGCCGAATCGGACGCTGCCAGCAGAGCCTGTTCCTGCTTGGCCAGCTCGCAGGACTTCTGTTTTTCAGCCTGCGGATCGATCTGGGGCACCTGGAACAAGGTGGCAAGACCGAGCAGGTAATTGGCGGCGGGATAGACTTTCCCGCTGGGGTTCGCCGCCTGGACCGCCAGGCGCAGCAGTTGCTCCGCGCCTTGGAGATCCTGAGGCTGCTGCAGCAGAGGGGCAGCTCCGGTATACAGCAGGGCCGCCGCCTGTTCCTTCCGCTGTGCGTCACCGTACTTGATGACGAACTCCAGGAAAGGAACCGCCTCTTTGCCGCGGGGGGTGAACCCGGTGGTGTCGCTCGTGGTTCCGGTAGTCGTGGTGTCGCGGGCGGCAGCCACCGACGCTGTGTCCCGAGCCGTCGAGGCCCGACCGGTGTCGCTTCCGGTGGCCGAGGTCGCGGTACCAGCCGGACGCTGCGCGGCGGTGTCCGGCTCCGGCGGAACAATCAGGGTCTTCGCCGCCGCGAGCGCCGCCTCGACGCCGGTCTCGGTGGTGTCCTTGGCAATGATGCGGTTCGTCACCGCAATGACGCTGTCGGTCTGCCCCGCCATCGCATAACCGGTGTTCAAATAACGCAGCAGCGTACGGTTGTCAGGATATTTCCGGGAGCCGATCTGCGCCCATTTGACCAGACGGGTAGCGTCGTTCCCCTCCTGCGCCGCCACGGAAATCTTGCTGAAGAAAAGCGTGTCGGCCTGAGTGGAATCGGTGGCGTACATCGTTTCCAGAGCGTCGACTGCGCACTTGAAATCACTCAGGAAGAGGCACGCGTTGCTCTTGAGGTCGTAGAGGTCTGCGTTATAGGGG
>DASPKB010000188.1:0-2969 GCA_035628315.1 Gemmatimonadales bacterium
CGCCGCTGCTCCTTAGTCGGTCCTTCCGCTCGGTTCGGGTGGCCCACGCTCCAGGGCTCCCAGGGAAACGGCCGTTCCCATCTCAGGACTGCCCATGCGCCGACTCAGAATCGGCATTCTCGATCTCGTAACTAAAAGTCCCAATCCCTCCCTTTACGGGCGGGTGATGAACGCGAACCTCGCCAGCATCATGCCCCAGGTTATCGGAGTGTGGTGTGAGCAGGAAGGCCACGAGGTCCAGGTGCTGTGCTACACCGGCATGGAGGATCTGCTGGCCGAGCTGCCGGGCGATCTGGATCTCGTGTTCGTCGGGGCATTCACCCAGTCGGCCCAGCTGGCCTACGCGCTGAGCAACTTCTTCCGCCGCCGTGGAGCTGTAACTGTCCTCGGCGGACCCCACGCGCGCTGCTATCCGGAAGACGCGTGCAAATACTACGACTACGTGCTGGGCTTCACCGACCGGAACACGGTGGCCGAGGTGTGCCGCGAGTGCGAGCCGCACCGGCCGATGGGGAGGCACCTGTCCGCTGCCCGGCAGCCGGTCGACCTGCCGACACTGGAGGAGCGCTGGAAATTCGTCGAGCCGACGCTGGCCAAGGCGCCTACCATCAAGATTGTCCCGATGATCGGCAGCCTGGGGTGCCCCTACACCTGCTGCTTCTGCATCGACTCGACGGTGGACTACCAGCCGCTCAGCTTTGCCCAGCTGAGGAACGATCTCTCGTTCCTGCTCAGCAAGATGAAGAAGCCCATCATCGGCTGGCACGACCCCAACTTCGGGGTGCGCTTTGACGACTACATGGAGGCGGTCGAGGCCTCGGATCCTACTGCCAGGATCCGGCACATCGCGGAGAGCAGCCTCTCGTTGCTGAACGAGAAGCACCTGCAGCGGCTTCAAAAGAACGGCTTCCGGGCCATTCTCCCGGGCATCGAGTCGTGGTACGACATGGGTAACAAGTCCAAAACGGCCCGGCGCACCGGCATGGACAAGGTCAAGCAGGTGTCCGAGCACGTCAACATGATTCTGCGCTACATCCCGTACATTCAGACCAACTTTGTGATGGGTCTGGACGGTGACATGGGGCCGGAGCCGTTCGAGCTGACCAAGAAGTTCATCGACCTGTCGCCCGGCGCGTTCCCTGCGTACTCGCTGCTCTCTGCCTTCGGGCGGGCGGCGCCAATGAACCTCGACTATCAGCGCGCCGGACGAGTGCTGCCGTTTCCGTTCCACTTCCTCAATAACAATCACGCCATGAACGTCCGTCCCAAGAACTACACTTGGACGGAGTTCTACGATCACCTGGTCGACGTCACCAGCTACTCTTTCTCCTGGAGAGCCATTGCCCGGCGGATACCGGCCACATCCACTGCTATTCCCAAGTGGATGAATGTGGTGCGGGCGGTGTCTTCAGAGGGGTTTGGCCGAATCCGCTACCACAAGACAATTCGGCGCCTGCTCGATACGGACCGGTCGGTGCGGAGTTATATGGAAGGGGAGACCGACACGCTGCCGGCGTTCTACGAGAATCGAATCAGGACCGAGCTGGGTCCACTATACCAGTTCCTGCCTGAGGGCGCGCTGTATCACGACCCGAACGCGTACCTCCATGCCACCACCGAGCCGGGCCTGGGCGCCAAGGTGCAGCTCGGCCAGGTCGTCAACTGAGATAGGTCGCTACTCCTCCGGCACTGGGTATTGGTCGCTGGCCCGGGTACGGGCGCCATTCCGGTTTTCGCTGGTGCGCCCTCCACGAAAATCGAAATGCTCTTCGGCCATGAGCCGTTCGCCCTGGGGCGTTGCCGCAGTGGCGAGGTGCCAGAGCAGCAGCTTCTGACCGATGGTCGTGGCGGGGAGCCACACACCCGGCTCGAGCCCTGGATAGATGGAAGCAAATTCAGGCCGAAGCCGAGCCTCGCGGATGTTCCCCTGCATCAAGCCTCCTTAAGGACGCACAGCGTCCGAGCATTTCTTGTCGCGCAACGGCTCTAATGGTCGCCCAATTTGGCGACTTCGCAAGAGTGCCGGCGGGATCGGGTTTGCGCTCTTGAGGAGATGTAATCAGGGGAATAGCTTACCTGTCCTTCGGCGCCGTAGCCAAGTGGTAAGGCAGAGGTCTGCAAAACCTCCATTCGTCGGTTCGATTCCGACCGGCGCCTCTGTGAGCCACTAGCACCTAAGCCTCCGGTGGACGCTGCGCAATCCCTGGCCGACCCCCTGCGCGTGCAATTGGCGCTTGACATCATGTGTTATAACATATATGTTGAAACATGCCTGGCACGCAGCGCTCTGTCTCCCGCTTCCGTCCCACTGTCTCCCTTGAGGAGCGGATCGCGGTGCGACTCGCGCGGCTGACGGCGGGGCTGATACATGAGGTGGACCAGGTCCTCAGCCCGTTCGGCCTCTCGGGCATCCAGTATAACGCGTTGCGCATCCTGAACGGCGCCGGCGCCGATGGCCTCTGCGGCACCGAGCTGGCGGCGCGGCTCATCTCGAAGGCCCCCGACGTACCGCGGCTCCTCGACCGGCTAGCGGAAGCTGGGCTGATCGCCCGGGAGCGAGACCCGGACAACCGTCGCTTCGTTCGGGCACGCATCACGCCGCAGGGTGTCGAGCGCCTCATCGAGTCGGCGCCCGCCGTGGCCGCGCTCCACCGCCGCCAGTTTCAGTCCCTATCGGGCGAGCAGCGCGAGACGCTGCTCGCGCTGCTCGACCAGCTGGGCCGCCCTGCCTGATGCTACCGGTCCGAGCGATCGAGGATCTACTTCATGATTGTTATAACATCGCACGTCACAACATCCGAAAGGTGAGCCGCATGCCCGCTATTGCTCCGACCGCTACAGCCCGCCCGTCCCGCACGCTCCACATCGCGCTCTGGGTCGCGCAGGTGCTGCTTGCCGCCATGTTCCTCATGTCCGGCGGAATGAAGCTCTCGCAGCCGATCAGCGTCCTTGGGGCACAGATGCCCTGG
>DASPKB010000189.1:0-4920 GCA_035628315.1 Gemmatimonadales bacterium
ACGTCTCTCGATTGCTCCAGCATGGCCTGACCTACCGACAGCAGGACGATCATCACGCCCACTCCCAGAGCGAATCCCAGCAGCAGAACCAGAGATCGAACCTTGCGGACGAGCAGGTGCCGGAAGGCGAGCGTGGTGATCACAGCGAGGCAGCCGGGTGGCTGGGAGACATAGCGGTTGAAGGCCGTGAGCTGGTATCCGCCTGAATCCGGCCATCCAGCATGTGGATTACCCGGCCCGCCTGCTCGCTCAGCCGTTCGTCGTGGGTTACCACGACGAGCGTGGTTCCGTCCTCATTCAGGCGGCGGAACAGTTCCAGAATCTCCTGCCCCGTCGCGGCATCGAGCTCGCCAGTGGGCTCGTCGGCTAGAAGCAGGACCGGACGATTCGCCAGGGCACGAGCGATAGCCACCCGCTGCATTTCACCACCCGACAGCTGAGTGGCGCGGTGCTCTGCCCGGTGGGGCAGACCCACGTAGCGGAGCAGCTCAAGGGCACGCTCGCGCCGCTGCCCACGGGGAATCCCGGCTTCCGCCATGGGTAGCTCCACGTTCTCGCGCGCGGTGAGCACCGGGAGGAGATGGAAACGCTGGAAAATGAATCCAAGACGGGTCAGACGAAGGCGGGTCAGCTGATTGTCGGGCAATCTGTGCAACTCGGTCCCCAGCAGCTCGACCGTACCGGCTGACGGGGTGTCTATGCCCCCGATCAGCTGGAGCAGAGTTGATTTGCCACTCCCCGACGGACCCACGATCGCGACGTATTCTCCGGGCTGAACTGCAAAGGAGACACCCCGCAGTGCGTGAACCGCCTCGTGATTCATTGGAAAGCGTTTGGCGAGGTCTCTCACCAGCAGGAGCGGTGAGTTCACGTGGCCTCGGCCCTCAGCGTGGCTGCGATAGGGGTGCGGGCCGCCAGCCAGGCAGGGTAAAGACCGGCCAGGGCTCCTGTGAGGACGAGCACGATCGCCGCTAGGCCAAGGCTCTCCCGGCGAGGAACGAAGAAGGAGAACGCTGCCGGGAGCCCCGGGAAGCTGGTGAGGATATCGTCCAGGTAGCGGGCCGTTGCCAGGCCGAGACAGATCCCCAGGACCGACCCGACCAGAGTGAGGACAAGACCTTCCAGCAACACGTCCCGAACTATGGTGAAACGGCTGATCCCGATGGCCCGCAGCGTCGCGATCTCACCCAGCCGCTCATTCACGGTGATGGTCAACAAGGTGCCGATCAAGAGAACGGTTACCGCCAGGCTCATGGAGGCCAGGATATAGGCAAGCTGCCGGAAGTAGACGAGGCGCTGCTTGAACTGGAGGACCAGATCGGCCACGCTGTTGACCTGGAGCTGGGGGAACGCTGTTCTGAGCCGATCCGCGACGTTTTCCGCTGTGTTGTCGTCGCGAACCTTGACCATGAGCAAAGACGCGCGGTCACCTTGCCGCTGCCCCGCGAGCGCCTGCATGACCGAAAGCAGCGCTCCGACCGACGGCTGGCCCCGATAGTCATAGACCCAGCGTACGATTCCTCGAACCACGAGGCTGCGACCGCGGGAAGCGGTGACAACCTGGGGGTCGAGCTTCCCCACGAGGTAAACGGTGTCACCGGCTTGAGCCCGAAGGAGCCGGGCAGCAGGCACACTCAGAAGTAGTCCCAGGGTATCGGACGGGCCCAGATCGCTACCGGACTCCAGGGTGTAGAGGCCCTGGGCTTCGGGCTGAATCCCGTATCCGAATAGAGTTACCAGCGAGTCGGGCGTGCGACCATAAAGTGAGGTTCCCAGAACTGCACCCGCCGCTTCGATTGCGGGATCATGCCTCAGTGCGGTGACGAACCGACTCGCTCCGGACAGAGTTGCCTCGGTATCGAACGGCAGCGTCCCTTTGGGGGTCAGCCGGATCTGATAGCCTCGTGCGAGGAGCAGCTCGGCAAAAGAACGTTCGATTCCCCCGCTCAACATGACCATGTCCAACAGCATTGCCGCGGAGATCGCTATTCCGGCAACCGATAATCCAGTCCGCAGACGCCTGCGCAGCAGACTCTTGAGGCTCCATCCGACACTCAGTCCGGTCACCCGCGGCCCCACAGCACCAGCGGGCGGGTGCGGACCAGGCGCCAGGCGGCAAAGGCTCCCGCCGCTGCACCGAGCCCGAGTGACAGCAAGATGCTAAAGCCGACGATATCCGGAGTGATGACCGAAAAGGAAAGAAGTGTGTCGAAGAAGCGCCGGTAGTAGGCGTTAGTGGCGGCACCCGCGAGATACGCCAGTCCGGTTCCGAGCAGGGAGCCCAGGAGCGCCACCAGACCTGCTTCCAGCAGGAGCGCTCCGAAAATCGTGCGGCGCCGGACTCCCACAAAGCGCATTACGGCCGCGTCCAGCCTTCGTTCCTCAACCTTGAGCAGCATGATGCAGAGGAGAAAGACCGCGCTGGCAACGATGGTGATAACCGCGATCGCCCGGTGAAATCGGCTTACCACCAGAAACGTCTGGGATGACTCCGAGGCAATGCTCTGGGAGCTGAATGCCCGGTAGCCGTAGGCACTCCGGTCCAGGGTCGCAGCAGCCGACTCTGCAGAAAACCCGGGTCTCAGTCCGATACTTATACGATCCACCCGGTCATGCGCACCCAGCAGGCCGGCCAGGTCGGGAAGGTGCATCCGTATGTGCCGCTCGCGTTTGGCGATCTCTGCCGGATCCGGCTTGGGCTCGTAGATGGCGGCGACAGTGACCAGGAGGTCCACGGAATCGATGTGGGAACCGATCCGGACCGAATCGCCAACCGAGAGGTCCAGCTCCCGTGCCAGCTGGCGCTCAATGGCTACGCCCGGTGCCTGTGCCGCAAGCAGACGAGCCATGGCGCCCAGGAACACCAGGAGAATCGGTGTCCAACGCCAGGAAAGCATCGTCATAGACGTGTTCAGTCCTCCAACGGGGCGCTGCTGCTGTTTCCGACTGGTAAAGTAGTGACGCCGGACCGGACTCCGGTGTTGATCTCGCACGAGGAGCTTCCATGATCGGTCAAAGTCATCCGCGGGTCGCCGTTCTCGGTATGACCGAGTCGGGCCGAGGCTGGGCCACGCTGCTGCTCGGCGCGGGCTGGCCGGTGACGATCTACGATCCGGATGCTGCACTGCTTCATGGCGGCGAAGAAGAAATCGCTACGCGGAAGCGCCTATCGCTGGGAACCGGCGTGCCGGCTGTCCGGGAAGACACGGAGCAGCCCCAGGGGCAGCCGCGCCTGGGGCGCAGCCTTCTGGACACGGTGACCAACGCGGACTGGATCATCGACTCCACTTCCGGCGACTTGCTTCATCGGCAACGGCTATTGGAACAGGTCGAGCGTGCTGCCCGGCTGGCGGCAATCCTGACCTGCAGCGCAGCAGGGCTGTCACCCAAGGAGCTCTGCGCCCGGCTACGCCGGCCGACCCGGCTGGTGGTGGCTCATGCACTGAGCCCGGTCGAGCACATCCCGGCCGTGGAGGTGGTGCCAGGACCAATGACTGATCCGGCCGTCCTTGACGAGCTGCGCCGCTGGCTCCGACTGCTCGGCCGTATTCCCGTGGTGCTTCGCAAGGAAGTGCCGGGCAACGCCACCGGCCGGATTGCCGCAGCGATGTGGCGGGAGTGTATTCGCCTGGTGCTGGATGGCGTCCTGGAAGTGCGGGATGTGGACGCGCTGATCTCGTCCGGCTTGGCGGCGCGTTGGTCGGCGGCAGGTCCTTTCCAAACCGCGTACCTCGAAGCCGGAGAGCGGCAGACTGCGCAGTTGAGCGCCATGCTGAGGGCCGTCGAAGGGGGGTGGGATGGAGACGGAGGATTCCATCTGTCGCCGGCCGACCATCAGCATCTCATCCGACTGATTGAACGGGCCTACGACGGCGAAGGCGACGTACTGAAGGGTGCGCGGGACGAGCGTCTGGCCGAACTGCGGAGAGTGGTGGGCTACTGACGCTTGAAGGGATGCTCGAAGCTCAGGTAGACAAATGCCTCGTCTTCGGCTTGATCGGGAGTGAGGTAAAAAGTGTAGGCAAGGCCTGGTACCACCTGAAGCCCTCCAGCCAGATCGAAAGCCGCACGAAAACCGGGGCTCAAAACCGCCATCTCGTCCCGCTGTGTCGCACCTTCCCCCAACACGATTTCCTCGCTGAGCCAAAGAGTTTCGACCAGCAGGTTGAACGAGGGGCGAAGCAGCCACACCGCGCTGGCCCCCAGGTTGAAGCCGGTCGTCGTCGCTTCTCTCCCCAGTGAATTCCGAGCCGCCGGGGTAAGCGTGAGGCCGGCATTCCAGTGTGTTACCAACGCCTTGCTCAGGACCAGGGAAAACGGGATGTTGGCCTGCAGGCCCAATCCTCCCGCACCCCGTCCCAGCTCTTCTTTTCCGGTAGGCAGCAGCAGGCTGAGCCGTGGGGCTGCCACGAAGCCGGCTTCGGGGTGCCCCGCCAGCTGGTATCGGTAGTTGAGCGCGATGTCACCGAAGCCTGTCCCACCGTCAGCCGAGCGCTGGATCGGCACGGTGTAACTGAGTTGATGGCGGATACCGCCGAGCGGCCATTCCTGGCTGAATGCGTAGCCCCAGTCCTGTCCGGATGAAATCGAAAACGTGTTGATGTGCTGAACGACACCACTCTCCTGGTTATACGCTTCTTCCAGCAGGAAGCTGTTGTCCTGTATCTGCCCCTCGAGAGACGCTGCCGAGAAGCTGAGAAGAGCGGAGACGGCAACTAGGCCGCGTGCGGGGCTCACAACACTTACGCCGGTACCAGCAAGCCAGTGGCATACATGATCAACATGCCGGCCATCAGCCCGGCCACGTTCAGCGGGCTGTGCAGTCCGTCTGCTCCTCGCCGGGCGAACAGGCGCGACAACTCATATACCACCTGAGCGATGGCGCCGGCGCCGATCGCCAGGAAGAGGGTGGTCCAGGCC
>DASPKB010000190.1:0-7712 GCA_035628315.1 Gemmatimonadales bacterium
GTTTTTCTATCAGGTGCCAACCACGCGGCCGAACTACCAGCGTGGCCAACCGCTCGGCCAGCTCGTAGCGTTTCCCTTCCGGACTCACGTAACTCAGGCTCCGCCGCACCGCTTGCGTACAGTTCACCTGGCCGGCAATAACGTTCTCCCAGGGAGGGGACAGCGCATCCTCGAAGTCCGCCATGAACACGCGGGCCCCTGAATTGAGCGCGTTGATCATCATCTTCCGCTCGACGGGCCCGGTGATCTCCACTCGCCGATCGTCCAGATCGGCTGGCGCAGGCGCGACGGTCCAGCTGCGCTCTCGCACGTCCTTTGTTTCCGGCAGGAAGTCGGGAAGGGTTCCGGCTCGCAGGCAGTCGCGAGTTTCTCTGCGGCGCTGGAGCAACGCCTCCCGGCGAGGGCCAAAGTGCCGGGCCAGCAGTTCGAGAAATCTCAGCGATTCCGGGGTAATGATCTGCTGGCCCTCGGGCAGGTCCGGGGCGCGAATTTCGAGGCCGCTCATCTCACACCACGTGATAAACCATGAAGGCGAAATGGCATGCGCTTCCGACCAGCACCAGTAGGTGCCAGATCTCGTGATGGCCAAACACCCCGGGGAAAGGGTCTGGCCGGCGGCGGGAGTATATAACAGCCCCGACGGTATAAGCGATGCCACCCGATATCAGCCACATTAATCCACCCAGATGCACGGCTTGGGCCAGCGGGACTACTGCGATCAGAGCCAGGTAGCCCATCACGAGGTAGGTCGCGGTGGAGACCCACACCGGGGCATCCATATAGAAGAGCTTGAAGGGCACTCCGGCCAGCGCAATGGACCAGACGCTGCCCAGCAGGATAGACCCCAACCTGCTATCGAGCGTGATCAGCGCCACCGGCGTGTAGGTTCCCGCGATGAGAAAGTAGATGGCGATGTGGTCCAGCGTGCGAAGGGCTCGAAGCGGCCGCTCACCGACATGCAGTGAGTGGTAGAGGGTACTCGCTGCGTAAAGCAGTATGAGAGTCGAGCAGTATATAGAGAGGGCGATCAGCTGTTCCCGGCTCTGCGCCATCCGAAGGAGGATGACGCTGCCCGCACCGCCAAGCAGCAGGCCAATCAGGTGAGATGCGCCGTTGAACGGCTCCCGGATGCGCATGACGGGAATTTAGTAGCTATCGGCCTTGTCGCCCGCCCGAGCCCGCCGTAGCCTTATCCCGTGCGCGTTGCCCTGTTCTCCGAGGTGTACTGGCCCATGGTGAGTGGCGTGGGCGTTACACTCCTTCGCCTGGTAAAGGCACTGGAGGGTCGCGGCCACGACGTGCGGGTTTACTCCGCCAGTTATCCACTCCCGAAAGGTCAGCCAGACCGACCCGAAGTGCACCGATCCCCCAGCGTTCCGCTTTTTTTGTACCCCGACGTGCAGTGGGCCTTTCCCCGGCTGCGCGACGTCACCGACGATCTCGCCCGGTTCAATCCGGATGTGGTACACGTTGCTACCGAGTTCGCGCTCGGACTGGTCGGGCTCAAAGCTGCACGTCAGTTGAAGCTCCCGGTGATCGCATCGGCGCACACGGATTACGACAAGTATGCGGCGCGATATGGAGTGGAATGGGCGCTGCGGGTTGGATGGCACTACCTGCGCTGGTTTTATGGTCAGGCGTACCGAGTCCTCTGCCCGTCCAGCATCTACCAGGAGCACCTGCGGATCCGTGGAGTGATGCATACCGGAATCTGGAGCCGCGGGGTGGATCCGGAGGAGTTTCATCCGCGGTTCCGTAGTGACGCCTACCGGCAAGCCCTCGGGCTCGGTCCGGACGATCTCCTCGTCACCTACATTGGGCGGATTGCCCGGGAGAAAAATCTCAGGCAGCTGCTGGCTGCGTGGAAAACACTCGAGCCCGATCGGGGCACCGCGCAGCTCGCGCTGGTAGGTAGAGGACCGCTCGAAGAGGAGATCCGGCGCCGGCGTATCCCCGGTGTGCATGTGCTGGGACTGATGCACGGCCGTGCCCTGGCCGAAGCCTATGCCTCGGCTGACCTGTTCGTGTTTCCTTCCGCCACCGAAACCTTCGGTAATTCCCTGTTGGAGGCCATGGGCTCGGGATTGCCTTGTCTGGCCGCCGGCGCCGCCGGGGTTCTCGAATTCGCGCAGCACGGACGCAACGCCTGGCTGGTTCCGCCCAACAATGCGGGGGCCATCGCTCAGGGTTTGCGGCGTCTAATGAATGATGGGGAGCTGTGTCAGCGCCTGAGCCAGGGAGGGTTGGCAACCGCGGCCGAGCGTGGGTGGGACCAGGTATATGATCGCCTGCTCGATGACTACAGGGAAGCCATTGAGAACCGGCGTCTGATCCAGGCTGCGTGACTCGCTAAATACGCTTACTCAGGAGCAGGTACGATAATGCGGCGATGGCTGCGCTCATCGGCATCGTCAGAATCCAGGCCCACACAATCCGCTTCGCCACTCCCCATCGCACAGCCGACAGGCGCTGTGACGCTCCGACTCCGACAATGGCCCCCGTGATGGTGTGCGTGGTGCTCACCGGAACTCCCCAGCTCGAGGCCATCAATACCGTGATACCGCCGGCAGTTTCTGCACAGAATCCGCCAAATGGGCGGAGCCGAGTGATGCGTGTACCCATGGTCTTGACGATACGCCAGCCACCGGCAGCCGTGCCCAAAGCGATAGCAAGATGCGCCGCCAGTACGATCCAGAGAGGAATGTGTTCGGCCGAGGGCAGGTAGAAGTGAGTCAGCCAACCGGTCTGGTTCACGAACAGAGCCTGGCTTGCCACCAGCAGGCTGACAATGATGCCCATGGTTTTCTGGGCATCGTTGGCTCCATGGCTAAGGGAGTAGAGCGCGGCCGAGACCAGCTGAAGCCGGCGAAAGATCATATCCATCGGCCCGGGCGGAGCGCGTTGCAGCAGCCAGGAGAAGGCAACCGTAAGAGACAGGGCGATGGTCATCCCCAGAAGGGGAGACACCACGATGAACAGAACGGGAAGAACCCAGCCGCTGAGAATCAGAGCGTGGAACCCGGCCTTGGCGATGGCGGCGCCGGCGTAGCCTCCCAGCAAAGCATGGGATGAGGAGCTGGGGAGTCCCAGATACCAGGTGATGAGGTCCCAGACAATGGCGCCAAGCAGTCCTCCCAGGATCACGTTGGGATCAACAACGCTGACATCGATCAGACCTTTGCCAATCGTCTTCGCCACTGCCGTCCCGACAGCGAACGCGGCGATGAAGTTGAAGAACGCAGCCCAGAGTACGGCGACACCCGGCCGGAGCACCCGGGTGGATACAACTGTGGCTATGGAGTTGGCGCTGTCGTGAAAGCCGTTGATGAAGTCGAAGACGAGGGCGACCGAGATGATGATAAGAACATACAAAACATCGGGGTTCTGCATGCTCAGGCGTGCTTGATGGAAATTGACTCCAGCACGTTCCCGGCATCTTCCATGTGGTCCAATGTTTTCTCCAGCGTGTCGTAGATCTCCTTCCACTTGATGACAATGAGGGCATCGGGTGAGCCGTCAAACAGCCGGGCCACCCACTCGTGGTAAACCGAGTCACCCTCCTCCTCCAGCCGCTTTACCTGGGCGCAGGCGTCGAGCACCACCCGGTCCCGATTCCGCTCCAGACCCTGAACTGCCACCAGCAGCTGCTGAGTTGCGCGGAGGACCACATCGGCCATGAGGATGGCGCCGGTCGGTGCCTCCCCGGCCTGGTACATCTGCACCCGGCTTGCCGTTCCATCGATGAGGTCTATCACGTCATCCAGCCGCGACGCTAGCAGGTGAATGTCCTCTCGGTCCAGCGGAGTAATGAAGACTCGGTCCAGGCGAGTGACTACCTCGTGGGTCACCTGGTCGGCCTGGTGTTCCAGCCGTTTGATTGCGTCGACGATGGCCCTGCGCCGCACAGGGTCAGCCTTCAGCAGGTCCACCTGAAGCTTGGCAGCGTCGACGCTGAAGTTGGCTACCGTACTGAACAGGTCGAAAAACTTCTCGTCGCGGGGGAGGAGGCGCATGGAAGACCTTAGTGACGAGGAATCAGCGGCGGTAAGATAGTCCGCCCTGCTAGGTTGGCAACCTTGGCATCTTCCTTGACGGAGCCTGCCCGATGGGCAGATTCTCCCCCTAGTGCCTCCGCCTGCCCGGCGGAGTACAGTGCTCCGCCCACCTGGCGGAAATCCGGGATTCGCTACCGCGATTTCGGGGCTTATGACCCATAGTTTGCTCCTTCGCCCCGACCGACTGGCGGCCCTCCGCCAGACCGCCCTGCTGGATACCCCCCCGGAAGAAGGCTTCGACCGGCTCACCCGGATGGCCGCCCGGCTGCTGGGAGCCCCGATTTCGCTGATCTCCCTGGTTACCGACGAGCGGCAGTTCTTCAAGAGTACCACGGGCTTAGCCGAACCGTGGGCGACCAGCCGAACCGCACCCCTCTCGTTCTCTTTCTGCTCCACCGTGGCAGGCACCGGCGAGGCGCTCGTTGTCGAGGATGCCCGGCGCCACCCCTTGCTCCGGCACAGCACGGCGCTCCGGGAACTGGGCTGGATCGCGTACGCTGGAGTACCATTGATTTCTCGGGAAGGCCATGTGCTGGGCAGCTTTTGTGTCGTCGACCGCACGCCACGGCTGTGGTCGGAGCGGGACATTGCCCTGCTGCAAGATCTTGCGGCTTCGGTCATCACCGAGATCGAGCTGCGGCGCGAGATGGCCCAGCGGCTCCAGGCCGAGGTAGGTCACCGGAACAACGAAGAGGAGCTGTACAACAGCTTCGAGCACGCCGGCATCGGCATGGCCCTGGTTTCCCTCGATGGTCGCTGGGTCAGGGTGAATCGGGCCTTGGCCGACCTGCTGGGCACCGCTGCGGACGACCTGGTTGGGTTTTCCCAGGAAGCGCGTACTCATCCTGAGGACGTCGCGGCCGAGCAGGAAGCGCTGCGCCTGCTGCTCACCCGGGAAAGCCGCGCGTACACCATGGAAAAGCGGTATGTCCGGTCCACCGGCGAGGAGGTCTGGACTCTGGTGACTGTCTCGCTGGTGACCGGTCCGGGTGAGCAGCCGTCCCATCTGATCGTAGCGGTCCAAGACATCACCGATCGAAAGCAGGCCGAGGCAGACCTCCGAAGCCAGGGCGAGGACTACCGCCTCGTCCTGCGGCAATCCGGCGCCGCAATCCGAAGCTGGCACCTCGCGAGTGATCGCCTGACCTGGGACCGCGGCGGCGCGCCGCTCCTGGATTATGACTGGGACGCACTTGTGGAGACTCCCGACTGGTGGTACAGCAGAATCCACGCGTACGACCGGGAGCGCGTGGTACAGAGTCTCGATGCCGCCGTCAGCGGTGGCGCGAGCACCTGGTCGGAGACCTACCAGTTTCGCAAAGCCGATAACACCTACACGCTGGTCGAAGACCGCGGCACCGTCGTACGAGACGAAGCCGGGCACCCGGTGCGGGTTGTTGCCGCGCTGCTCGATGCATCGCTGGCGGGCCGGAGCCAGCGCATCAATGAGATCTTGGACGCTCTGCCAATCGGGGTATGGCTGCTCGACCGGCAGGGGCACATCGTTTACGCCAACGCGGCCAGCGAAGCCATCTGGGGTCCGCTTCCAGAATCCCTCGACCAGCTGAGCAGCCGCCTGAGTCGTGTTCTTGAAGGAGAGGGGCCGTTCACCGAGGAGATCGAGATCGAGGCTCCGGAGGGTGACAGAAAGTCGGTGAGCATCACCGCAGCCCCTCTTGGGTCACATGCTGGCGAGACCACCGGCGCCGTGGTCTTGAGCGAAGATGTTACCGAGCGAAAGACGCAGCTTGCCGCCGAGCAATCCCGTACCGAGCAGTTGCAGCAAGGCCTGCGGCTGGAGGCTGTCGGCCGGCTGGCGGGCGGGATAGCACACGATTTCAACAACCTTCTGACCGGTATCCTGAGTTATAGCGATCTGATCCTGCAGGAGCTCCGCCCGAATGACCCCCTGCGGGAGGACGTCGAGCAGATCCGTGATGCAGGCCAGCGGGCCGCTGGACTGACCCGGCAGCTCCTGGCGTTCAGCCGGCGGCAGCTGCTTCGGCCTCAGGTCGTGTCTATCAATCTCAGCATCACCGAGCTCGAGCCGATGCTGCAGCGGCTTTTGGGTACTGAAGTTTCGCTGGAGACCTCACTCGATCCGGAGCTGGGCAACATTCTCATCGATCCGGGTCAGCTGGAACAGGCGCTGGTAAACCTGGTGCTCAACGCGCGGGATGCCATGTCTGCCGGAGGGCGGCTCCGCCTGCGCACGCTGAACATAGAGCTCGATGGCTCTTCCTACGTCAGGCTCGAGGTAAGCGATACCGGCACCGGCATGGATCAGGAAACCCAGGCCCGGATCTTCGAGCCGTTCTTTACAACCAAGCACGGTGGCGGCGGGAGAGGTCTCGGTCTTGCTACCGTATATGGGGTTGTCGAGCAGAGTGGTGGAAAGATTTCGGTTGAGAGCAACCCGGGCGAGGGAGCCACTTTTACACTGGATTTCCCCCGATATCTCGGACCGGAAGCAGCGATCGGCACCGCTCCTCAGCGGGTTGCGGATGTTGGCTCCGAAACCCTGCTCCTGGTGGAGGACGAGGCTGCCGTGCGGGCGTCGGTTCGCCGCCTGCTGGAGTGGCATGGGTATACCGTTCTGGAAGCCCGGAACGGAGTTGAGGCCCTCCAGATCTACGATGCTCGTGAGAGCGAAATCGATCTGGTACTTACCGATATTCTCATGCCCGAGCTCGGTGGCCATGAGCTGGTCGAACAGCTTCGCGAACGGCGGCCGGACCTTCGTGTGGTGTTCATGTCCGGCTACGCAGAGCGAGCATTGACCAGCAATGGGTCGGTTCCGCGAGGCACCGGGTACCTGGAAAAGCCCTTCGCGGTAGAGACTCTCATGCGCCGGGTGAGGGAGGTACTGGACGCGTAACCAGCAACGCCACGAGATCAGCCGGCGTTTCCAGCCAAAAATCCGGAGCCGCGCTTTCCAGATGAGTTCGCCCGAAGGGTCCCCAGAGTGCCGCCGCCGTTTTTACCCCCGCCGCCCGTCCCGAATGCATGTCATGGATGCTGTCGCCCACGTAGACGGTTGTGGCTGGATCAGCTCCGAGTAACGCGACGGCCTTCTCCACCGGCTCAGGATGGGGTTTGGGATTGGACACCTCGTCCCGCCGCAGCCGGAACCGCTCGCCCATCCGCGGCAGGTTCGGGTCGGTCTTGCGGCTCGCGTAGTGCGTGGCCGGGTACACGTACGCCTTGCGGGTGTTCCGGAACGTCGCCCGCATTGCGTGCTCGACCCTGCCCCGCTTCAGCTCGTCGTAACGGACGACGGCCGGGAAGATCGGCAGGCCCGCGGCGTCGGCGCTCGTCCACCCGTCCGGCCGCAGCTTGTTCGACGCCAGGTCGAACACCGACGCCTGCTCGGCCGTCCACCCGCCGTCCGTCCGCGTCAGCTTGTAGAACTCGTACAGCTTGCGGTTCACCGGGTCGACCACGATCCCGTGCCGGTCGGCATCGAGCGTCGGCTTGCCGCGCTGCACGTCCGCGAGCGTCAGGTCCTTCGTCTTGGCGTTCCGCTTGAAGTTCGACGGCCACCCCTCGATGACGGCCGACTCGGGCACCGGGTAGGGCCCCGGGTCGGACTCCCCCTTGTACGCCGTCGGCGTCACGTCGATCCGCTTCTGGTCCGGCGGGACGAGCACGAACCCC
>DASPKB010000191.1:0-5345 GCA_035628315.1 Gemmatimonadales bacterium
GATGGACAACCGGGAGCCAGCGGGATCGAATACTTGGGATTGTAGAGCAGATCGATTCCATACCGGCGAACCGCTTTCGGCACAGCGATCTGGTCCCACGTAATAACCGACCGGGCGGGCAGCGCGGCTTCCTTCACCGCCGCCTCGCCGCCGTAGGTACCAACCAGGTCGGGGTTGCGATAGAGGAATACGAACTCGTGCTCACTCTTGAGGTCCAGCAGTGCCCGAAGCAGCCGCTGGGTGTAGACCTTTACCCCGCCACCGTGCTGGTCGTAGTGCCGCAGCATGATGCCGATGCGCACAGAATCCACGCTCCCATGAAAGTCGACAGGGTAACCTACACCGCCCGCTGCCGCCGGGTATGAGCTTGGAACTGACGTGCGGTTCTACTCACACGGCGGCGCGGAGTCGAGCTGGACCGAGACCAGCACCAGATCCGTCGACGCTGCGCCGGTCTCTCCAGCCGGGAGCCCGGTATCGATGAAGGCTCCGACTCTTCCATCCACGCAGCGCAGGATCAGCCGGGGAGCTTCCTCGTCCAGCAGCCCGCCGATGTCTCTGGCGGTGGGCAGTTGAAGCGAGAGGGTGGTAACCTCACCAGTCTCCGCTGTGTCTTCAGCGACCGTCCACTCCGCGGGAATCTGCTCTCGGCCCGGGCCGGCCTCCTCTTCCTGGGGCAGCATGCCGGTCTCCGTCCTGGAGCAGGCCAGGATCAGGCAGGTACAAGCCGCCAGCCAGACTCGAGCCACAAACGCCTCCACTTCTCAAAGCATTGATGCCGAACGAAAACAGCCACGGCTTCCAGGTTTGCTGGCGCCGAGGCTGTTTGTCGTCGAGAGAGTCCTACTGTCGCCTAGTTGCCGGTGGGCAGCGCGGTCAACGTCAGCTTCAGGTCGTTGAAGTCGGAATCCGCACCATCCTCGTAGGTGAGGGTCCAGACCGGATACTCGCCATCGACCCTGAGGCGCGGTGGGTTGGCCAGCCGAGGGGCGACTACCTCGGCTCCAATCTCGGTGCCGGCGGGAAACGGTCCGTTGAACACCAGCTGCTTGCCATTCTGCTCGTAGCAGCCGTCGTCGGTCAGCGTCCCGCTGATCGGCGCCGTGGTCCGGAAGATGTTGCCGTGCGCCTCGCAGCTCGAGCTGTCTAGAACCACCTTGAATCCGGCTTCCTGTTCCAGCTTGAGGGTGCAGCTCACGAAGCCGCCCGGGGCTGTCCCGTCGACGCAGGAGAGCGACGTAACCACCGGCGCCTTCGGATTTACCGTCTTGGTCTTGGTGCTGGTAACACCCTCGCCATCGGTCACCGTCAGGCTGACGTCATAGGCGCCCGGCTGAGCATAGGTATAAACAGGATTACGCTGGGCCGAGCCGGCCGACCCGAAGTTCCAGTTCCAGGACACAACCTCATCGTCATCCGTGCTCTCATCGTGGAAATCGCAGCGGAGCGCCGAGCAGCTGGCGGAGAAGTTGGCGACCGGGGCCTGATTCTCGTTCGGCTTGTTGCCGTCCTTGCAGCCCGTGACCAGGCCCGCTCCAACCGTTGCCACTGCGAGCCAAATCATCGCTTTCATGGTGTGCCTCAGGGGGTAGGGGTGTACTCGGCTGCGGATCGGCCGCAGACTTCCGTCTGGCCCGCCGGAGGGGTCGCTCCGGCGGCCGGTTACAAACAGTCGATTGATCGTTGGTTACACTCGAGAGATCCTGCCAACCCGCCGGAGGTTACCCTCCGGCGGGGGACTACTCATCACTGCGTCGTTACGGAGCCAGCTGTACAGTTACAACTGCGTCATCGAAGTCGGGTTCACCCGGCGTGTTCGCTGCGCCGCCGTCGTCAATGTTCAGGGTCCAGCTGGGTGCTCCGCCGCTAATTTGGATACCGGGATCGCCGGTTGCCGGATCACCCGGATCGGGCGTGCCCTGCTCGAACCGCACAGTCACCTGGTCGCCGGCGGCGAAGACATGATCTGTTGCACCCCCGGTGGCCTTGATGGTGTAGGTGGACCCCGCCGCCTGATTACAGAGATTGAAGAAGACTGTCTGCGAGAACGGCGTCGTGATTCTCAGATTATTTCCGCTGAGCTCGCAGCTCCGGCTCGTCAGGGTAAAGGTGAGGCGGCCGATGGCATTCATGGTAAGGACGCAGTTCACCTGGGTGCCCGTGGTGGTGCAGTCCGAGCTGGTGGGTGGCTGAACCGTCAGTTGCTGGGTCACAGGCTGGGAGGCGGCACCCCGGACATCGGTAACGATCAGGGTCACATCGTACGTCCCGGCGGTAGCGTAGGTGTGCGTAGCATTCGTGCCGCTCCCCTGATTACCGTCTCCGAAGGTCCATGCATGGGTAGCTGTAGCGATGTCGTCGTCCGGGTCCGAGCTGGTGCTCTGGAATCCGCACGGTGTTCCTGCTACGCACGTGGCTGGAAGGTTAAAGCTGGCGGTGGGCGCAACGTTGTTGCCGTTACCGGCGTTCACCGTGACGTTGTGGGTTACTGAATTGCTAGCGCCAGCTGCATCTGTAACAGTGAGCGTCACTGCCGGCGTGCCAGCAGCGGTGAAGGTGTGAATGACGCTGGCACCCTGCGCCGTAACACCGCCTCCAAAGTCCCAGGTGCGGGTCGTAATATCCGCAGCCCCATCAGCGTCAGTGCTGGCGTCGGTAAAAGTACAGGGCGCGTTCACCGTACAGGTGGGGGCGGTGAAGGCGGCCACCGGAGGGGTGTTCTCACTAGGGCCATTGTCGCCGCCGCACGCCCCAGCGCCGAGGATGACAGTAGTTGCAGCCAGCAAGCGGAATGATCGCATAGAGTCTTCCCAGCTCAGAGTGACAGTGTGTATTCCACGTGAACGGCGAATCGGTTGCGCGTGACTGGACGCGGCCCGCGCGGCGGATGAGCCAGAGGCGTGCCAGTGGTCGTAGCGCTCGAACCCACCCCTCTGCCTACCATCCAACAATCGGTAGCACATGCACCTAGATCGTGCTTTACCGGCGCCTCACAACGCTGCGATAAGCCCACAATTGTGGCGACCAGGCCATATCGAGCCGACCCATACTATCCCGGGTGTGGCACCCGCGCTGGCTCATAAATCACATTTTGCACTTTCCGGGTTCGTTGGTTGACTGAAGACGCTGGGGCGGGCTAGGTTTGCGGGCTGTAACCCATGACGGACCTGTCGCTGTCGCGCAGCCAGATGCTGCTCCTGAGCGGGTCGGCCAACCGTGCGCTCGCAACCGAGGTAGCTGCCCATCTGGGGCAGCCCCTCTGTCAGGTCACGCTGCGTCGCTTCGCCGATGGCGAAATTTTCGTCAAGATCGACGAGAATGTCCGGGGGCGGGACGTCTACATCATCCAGCCCACCAACCCGCCGGCAGAGAACATGATGGAGCTGCTGCTCCTCATGGATGCCGCGAAGCGGGCCAGTGCCGCGCGAGTGACCTCGGTCATTCCGTATTTCGGGTATGCCAGGCAGGACCGGAAGGATCAGCCGCGGGTGGCCATCAGCGCCAAGCTGATGGCGAACATGGTCTCGATGGCGGGCGCCGACCGGGTGCTGGCGATGGACTTTCACCAGCACCAGCTCCAGGGATTTTTCGACCTGCCGGTCGATCACCTCTACGCCGCGCCGGTGTTCGTGAACCACTACCGGCAGAAGAGCCTGCGCGACCTGGTGATCGTGGCCCCCGACGTCGGCTCGGCCAAGATGGCCCGGGGGTTCGCCAAGCGGCTCAACGCGTCGTTGGCGATCATCGACAAGCGACGTCCCTCAGCCAACATAGCTGAGGTACTTAATGTGGTAGGTGAGGTCACCGGGAAGGACTGCATCATTCCCGATGACATGATCGACACCGCGGGCACCATGGCCGAGGCGGTCACGGCGCTCAAGCGGTTGGGGGCGGTGGACGTGTACTGCTGCGCCACCCATGCCCTGCTCTCCGGACCGGCAGTCGACCGCCTGATGGCGTCCGGCGTGAAGGAAGTGGCAGTTACCAACACGATTGCGATCCCGCCTGAGCGGCGGTTCGATCGGCTCAAGGTGCTCTCGATCGCCGGCCTCCTGGCCAAAGCGATCGGGTACACCCACAGCGACCAGTCGGTGAGCTCGTTGTTTGATTAGACTCTTTAGAGGAAAACATGGCCCAGCAAGCAAACCTCCAGGCCGCCACTCGCTCCAACACCGGCAAGGGCGCCGCTC
The DNA here is from genome assembly GCA_035628315.1 of Gemmatimonadales bacterium. Classification (GTDB taxonomy): domain Bacteria; phylum Gemmatimonadota; class Gemmatimonadetes; order Gemmatimonadales; family GWC2-71-9; genus CAVVWJ01. The sequence continues at coordinate 4,191 of DASPKB010000191.1, forward strand.
GAACCCTCCGGCGCCAGGGCAAGGTGCCCGGCGTCATCTACGGCCACAATCGCGCACCTGAGGCGTTGGCCATCGAAACAGCGGCGCTGAACAAGATGCTGGTCGGCGTCAGCGCTGGCACCACGGTGTTTGACGTCTCGGTGGATGGGCGTCCCGCGGTGAAGGCGTTGATTCGCGAAATCCAGCGCGACTCGGTGCGTCCGGCGGAGATTCTGCACCTGGACCTCTATGAGGTGCGGGCCGACGAGAAGGTTACCCTATCGGTGCCGATCCATCTGATTGGTGTCCCGGACGGCGTTCGCAACTTCGGCGGCGTGCTCGACCACGTGCTCCGCGAGCTCGAGATCGAAGTCCTCCCAGCCGACATCCCCGAGCATGTCGAGCTGGACGTCACCGCACTGACCATCGGCCATTCTCTGTTCGTGCGCGATGTGAAGATCGAGAAGGCCGAAGTGCTGAACGACCCGGACACACCGGTCTGCACCGTCGTGGCCCCCCGCACCGAGGAAGCCCCTGCCCCGGTGGAGGAGGCGGCGGCAACCGCGGAGCCCGAGCTCATCCGGAAGCCCAAGCCCGCGGACGAGGCCGAGGCCGAGCCGAAAGCCTGAGCCCTGCACACGATTGTGGGGCTCGGGAATCCGGGCCCGGAATATCAGGACACGCGACACAATGCAGGGTTCCGCCTGGCCGACCAGCTCGCAGACCGCTGGCGGCTGGGTCAGTTTCGGCGGGGTGATCGGGCTCGTGAGGCGCAGGGCTCCTGGCAGGGCATCCCGGTTCGCATTCTCAAGCCGCAGACCTACATGAACCGGAGCGGGGCGGCACTGGCCCCGCTCCGGGCCTATCCTGAGTTCGACCCCAGCCGACACTTGCTCATTCTGGTTGACGAAGTCGCTCTGCCTTTGGGCCGCTTTCGGCTGCGCGGCGCCGGCTCTGCGGGGGGCCATAACGGCCTTAAGAGCGTGGAAGCTGCGTTGCAGCGGCAGGACTATGCCCGCCTTCGCATCGGAGTGGGGCCTCCCCCGGCGGGTCTGGAGGATCTCGCTGACTTCGTGCTGGACGAATTCTCTCCCGAGGAGCGCGAGATAATCGAGGAGCTGCTGGAGCCCATGAGTCAGGCCGTCGAGTGCTGGCTGGAGAACGGGATTGAGAAGG
>DASPKB010000192.1:0-2010 GCA_035628315.1 Gemmatimonadales bacterium
CCCCCAGAGCCGCATCACAGATCATCGGATTAATCTGTCGGTGCACAATCTCAACGACGTGCTGGACGGAGATCTGGATCCCATCGTCAACGCTCTGCGGATGGCCAGCCGGCAGGAGATGATCGATGCCTGAGCCGAACGCTTCGCTGGCCTCTCTCATCGGCGACAGCACCGAGCGGCTGCGCCAGGCGGGGATTGCCGAGCCGAGAAGACTGGCGCTCCGTATCTGGGCGGAGCTGCAGGGCGTCTCGCACGCGGATGCACTGCTCGGCAAACATGCAATGGTGACACCGGGTAAGGCAGCGGAATTCCGCCGAGCGGTCCAGCGGCGCAGGGCGGGAGAGCCGCTGGCCTATGTGACAGGTTGGGCCGGCTTTCGGCACCTGGTCTTGCAGGCGGACCGGCGGGCCTTGATCCCCCGTCCTGAGACCGAGGGATTGATAGACCTCGTGCTTCAGCGGGTGCGCTCCGGGACTGCGGCCGATGTGGGTACCGGAACCGGCTGTATCGCCTATAGCCTGGCGCTGGAAGGAAGCTTTCGCCGAGTGGTTGGCGTAGACTGCTCGAGTGAGGCGCTGGAGCTGGCTCAGCTCAACCGAAAGCTGCTGGGGTGCGAAGAGCGGGTGGGGCTGATCAGAGCTGATCTCTGCTCCGCGCTCCAGCCGGGCTCCTGCGACGCACTGGTATCCAATCCGCCGTATCTTACGGTGAGCGAGTACGCGGCTCTCGATACGTCGGTGCGGGACTGGGAACCTGCGCTGGCTTTGCAGAGCGGCGAAGACGGGCTGGAAGCAACCCTACGGCTGCTCACCGAGGGGCAGGCGGTGGTCCGACCGGGAGGGTGGCTGGCGCTGGAAGTAGACTGCGTTCGAGCCGGTGCGGCCGCTCGTCTGGCGGTCGCGCGGGGCTGGAGTTCAGTCAGCATTCACATGGACCTATTTGGCCGCGAGCGCTATCTGCTCGCGCAGAGGAGCGAGACCCGGTGATCTGGGATAAGGCGCAGGACCTCGGCCGTCTCATCGGACAATCCGCTGAGTATCAGGCCCTCAGGCGAGCGGAGACGTCGTTGCGGGAAGACAAGGAAACCGTCGCCAAGCTGGACCAGATCCAGACCCTCGCCCGCCGGGTGGACCAGGCGGTCTCAACCGGTCAGATGCCGGATCAGGCTACGGCGGAGGCATATGAGAATGCGGTCCGCGACCTGGAGATGAGTCCAACCGGCCAGGCGTACGTGGTGGCTCGCTCCAATTTCGAGAAGCTGATGCAGAAGGTGAATCAGCAGATCAGCGAGGGCATGGATAAGGGAGCAGCCAGCAGCATCATCACGCTGGGATGAGGCGCGGGTTCTTCATCGTCCTTGAAGGACCCGAGGGCTCGGGCAAGTCCACGCTCATGGGCCCGCTGGTTGAGCGCATGCGCGCCCAGCAGGTCGAGCCGGTAGTCGTACGCGAGCCTGGAACTACCAGAGCTGCCGAGATCGCCCGGCAGGCGCTGCTCGATCCAGATCACCCGGTTGGTCCTGTCGCCGAACTGTTTCTATATCTGGCTGCCCGCTCCGATTTGGTGCAGACCATCATACGTCCCGCTCTCGAGGCCGGGCGAGTAGTAGTTTCCGACCGGTTCGCGCTCTCTACCGAAGCTTACCAGATGGCTGGACGCGGGCTGGATCCGGCGCTGGTTCGCGCGGGCAACCAGGCGGCAACTCAGGGAATCAGTCCGGACCTGACCCTTATCCTGGACCTGCCGCCGGAGCTGGGGCAGGCACGACAGATCGCGGCGGGCAAGCGGCAGGACCGACTGGACCAGGAGAGCGCGGAGTTCCACCGTCGGGTGGTCGAATACTACCTGGCGGTTCAGGGTGAAGGGGTGCGACATTTAGACGGGCGCCTCTCCCCGGACCGGCTCTTGCAGGCGGCATGGTCGGAGGTGCGAGCCGCTGCTCCGGCCATGTTTCCGGTTGTGGTAGGCTAACCTTATATAGATCCGCGACGTATCCCTCGAATCGCACCG
>DASPKB010000193.1:0-2033 GCA_035628315.1 Gemmatimonadales bacterium
GCATAATTTCGAATAACCCTCGGCTGGTTCTCCGACAAAGTCTGAGCTGCTAGATCCATAGGACCTCTGTACATGCCTGACACCTCCTCTCGCACTTACTCGGTAAATGGACGCGGAACCGAGGTCCTGGGCTCGGGCGTACCCGGCCTGGATAGCGTCATGGCCGGCGGCTACCCTCGACACCATCTGTTCCTGGTTGAAGGGGATCCTGGCACCGGCAAGACGACACTGGCGCTTCAGTTTCTCATGGAAGGCGTTCGTCAAGGCGAGCGTGGCCTATACATCACGCTCTCGGAGACCGGAGCAGAGCTGGCGGGGGTGGCAGCCTCGCATGGCTGGTCGCTCGATGGTATCGAGCTCTTCGAGCTGATGCCTGACGAGGAGGCGCTGCGTCCCGACGCCCAGTACACCGTTTTCCATCCGTCGGAGGTAGAGCTGACCAGCACGACGCAGGCGATCTTCGAATCCGTGCAGCGGAGCAAGCCGGCGCGCGTCGTAGTGGACTCCTTATCAGAGATGCGGCTGCTGGCGCGTGATTCGCTCCGATACCGCCGCCAAATCCTGGGCTTCAAGCATTTCTTCTCCCACCACCAAGCCACTGTCCTCCTGCTGGATGATCGCACAGCGGAGGACGGAGATGCTCAGTTGCGGAGCCTGGCCCATGGCGTCCTGCTGCTCGAAGAGCTGGCACTGGAGTACGGAGCTGAGCGGCGGAAGCTCCGGGTGGTCAAGATGCGAGGCACCCGTTTCCGCGGTGGCTATCACGATTACACCATCCGGACCGGGGGGCTCGAGGTGTTTCCCCGGCTAGTTGCCGCGGAGCACCACGCCCCATTCCAACGAGGAATTGTTGGCAGTGGCCTGCAGGAGGTCGATCAGCTTCTCGGTGGCGGCCTGGACCGGGGAACCAGCTCGCTCATCATGGGACCGGCGGGGGCGGGCAAGACCATTCTTTCGACCCAGTACGCCTGCGCCGCCGCCGAACGCGGTGAACCCGTTGCGTTTTATCTCTTTGACGAACGGCTGGGCACCTTCAGCAACCGGGCAGACCGCCTGGGCTTGCCCTTTCAGCGATACGTGCAGGAGGGACGTATCGTGGTCCGGCAAATCGATCCCGCCGAGGCATCGCCCGGCGAATTCGCGCACATGGTGGTGGGAACGGTCGAGCAGGAAAATATTAGGCTGGTAGTGATCGACAGTCTTAACGGGTACCTGAATGCGATGCCGGATGAACGGCTGCTGGACATCCGGCTGCACGAACTCTTGAGCTATCTGGCCCAGCGAGGGGTGACTACAGTCCTCACTCTGGCCCAGCACGGCCTCGTCATCCTGCATCAGGCCAGCCAGGCTGACGTGAGTTATCTGGCGGACAGTTTGATCAGCTTGCGGTTCTTCGAGGCCTTTGGCGAGGTGCGCCAGGCTATTTCGGTGCTCAAGAAACGCAGCGGCCATCACGAGCATACCATCCGCGAGTTTGAGATTACTAACCGTGGGATCCGGGTGGGCGAACCGCTGCACGATTTCCAGGGAGTGTTGACCGGAGTACCGAACTATCTCGGAGGCAAGCAACCGCTGTTTGCGCGGGGGGAATTGAGATAAGTGGGAACTGATGCCGCAGGAGACTCCCGCGGCGAACGAATTCTGTTGCTGGCGCCGACGGGGAGAGATGCCGAGCTGCTGGCCGGCACTTTGGGGCAGGCTGGCTTCTCCACCAGCGTATGCACCGACATGGACGCTCTTTGTACGGCACTCGGTGTTGGAGCCGCTGTTGCAGTCGTGGCGGAGGAAGCGCTCGCCGGAAAGGCAACCGAACAACTAAAGGAGACCCTGGCTCAGCAACCGTCGTGGTCGGATGTTCCAATCATCGTTCTGCTCTCCAGCGGCGCCACACTCGCCTCGAGCCGGGCGCTGCTTTCCCACTTCTCCCAGCATGGCAATCTGACCCTGCTCGAGCGCCCGGTGCGTAGCATTGCCCTGCTGAGCACCCTGCAGTCCGCCGTTCGAGCGCGCCAGCGACAGTATGAAGTCCGAGA
>DASPKB010000194.1:0-6231 GCA_035628315.1 Gemmatimonadales bacterium
CGCATCTTTCACCGCCGCCACTACGCGGGGATGACCGTACCCGGTAGAAGACACCGCTATCCCCGCCATGAAATCGAGGTAGCGGTTGCCATCCACATCTTCGACCATTACGCCTGATCCTCGCGCCACGACGAGGGGATACTCCTTGATGTAGCAGGTAGAGGTCCACTCCGCATCGCGGGCAACCACTGCCTGGGCTCGGGGACCCGGCGGCGGCACGACGATCTTGGGATAGTCGCGTGCGCTCATGTTAACCCTCAATCACTGTTCGACTCTGTTCTCGCATGAACTGCGCGACGTAGTACGGACCACAGCCACCCTTCCCGGTTGATCCCGAGCCTTTCCAACCGCAAAAGGGCTGTGCCCCGGGCCAGGCACCGGTCGTGGCGCCGGTACGCTTGTTGGCGTAGCATACCCCCGCTTCGATCTCATCGAAAAACCGGTCAATCTCCTCCTGCCTGCCCGAAAAGATGCCCGCTGTGAGGCCATACTCCACTTTATTGGCCTCCGCCAGAGCCTGATCCAAGCCGGACACCTCGCCCACGGCCAGAATGGGCACGAACAGCTCTTCTTGATAGAGGGTGCTTTCCAGCGGCAGCCGGGCCACGGTCGGCGCGACGAAGTATCCCCGATCGAAGATCGAACCCCGCAGACGCTCCCCACCGAGCAGCACGGTGCCCTCCCGGCGGGCCTGACTCGCCGCTCTTTCATACCTTTCGACGGCTCGCTGGTTGATGACCGGGCCGAAGAATACGTCTCGTTCAGTAGGATCACCCATTCGGATATTGCGCGTCCTCTCCAGCAGGCGCTCCAGAAAGGGGTCCATCACCTCGCGCTCAACGTAGACCCTGGAGGTGGCGCTGCACTTCTGGTTCTGCAGGCTGAACGCGGAGCGCATTACCCCCTCCGCTGCGGCGTCGAGATCGGCAGACCGGAGCACAACAGCGGCGTTCTTACCCCCGAGCTCTAGCAGACAGGGTTTGATCCATCGGCTGCTGAGGCCGGTGTGGATCCGCATACCCACCGCCTTGGAGCCGGTGAACACCACACCATCTATCCCGGGATGCTGCCACAACGGGTCTCCGATGTCCTCTCTTCGGCCGATCAGGAGATTGAACGCTCCGTCTGGCACGCCGGCATCCCGATAGACCTCGTAAAGCTTGAGACCGGTCCAGGGCGTGTCCTCCGCCGGCTTGTACACGACCGCATTGCCTGCAGCCAATGCAGCCGAGGACATACCCGCGGAGAGCGCTAGTGGAAAATTGAAGGGCGCGATGCAGGCGAAAACACCGTAAGGACGAAGTACGTCGGTATTCCGCTCCACCGGAGTAATTCGGCCCATCGACCGCACAAACCCGTCCGCGTCTTCCACCTGCTGGCAGTAGTAGTCGATCAGGTCGGCCGACTCCTCGGCGTCCCCCATTGCCTCGAGCCGGCTCTTCCCGACCTCCAGGCTCATCAACGCCGCCAGCTCGTACTTCCGCTCCCGAATCAGCTCAGCAGCCCTGCGAAGGGTGCCGATCCGCTCTTTCCACGGCAGCCTGCCCCAGTCACGCTGGGCCTGACGAGCAACCGTGACCGCACGATCGACATGGCCTGAAGTGGCAGCATGAAACCGGGCCAGCACCAGATCGGTGTTGACTGGTGAGCGGTCCACTACAGGATCCTCTCCGCTCTTGACCGCGCTTCCGCCGATGTAAAAAGGATGCAGGGCACCGGCGCTTCCCCGTATCAGTGCCAGGCCGGCGTCGAACCTGCGGTGAAACTCTTCCAGGTCGCCGGTGGCGGAGGTGTAGGTGATCTTGGTCGCGGTTGTCATGTCCTCACCATCTGCGCCGTGCGTTCGATCGCCTGTCCCAGGGTCGTGATCAGCTCCCCGATCTGCTCCCGATCGATCACATATGGGGGCGCCAGCATCACGAGGTCACCGGTTCCATCATCGAGCTGACCAGCGTTCGGCCAGACCACGAGCCCCAGCTCCAGGGCCGTGGCGGCTACGGTTTCCGCAAACCGCGTGGCTGCGGGAAAGGGGCGGCGGGTGTCCCGGTCGGCTACGAATTCGATTCCGGCCAGGAGCCCCCGCCCACGTACATCACCAACCACCGAGAGCTCACGCAATGCTTCTAGGGCGGCGTGAAGCTCCTGGCCCATGCCGGCACACCGCTCGACCAACCGGTGACGCCGGATGTACCTGATAGTCGCTACGCCGGCCGCGCACAGCGTCGCATGATGAGAAAACGTCTGGGCGTGCAGGAAGACCCCGGAACCACGAGCCAGCAGCTCAACCATGCGACGGGAGGCAACCAGTGCAGAGAGCGGTACATATCCCCCCGCGATACCCTTTCCGACCACCATGAGATCGGGTGTGGCTCCGTACGGCTCCACGGCGGCCCAGGTTCCGGTCCGCCCGGCGCCGGTCAGAACCTCATCGGCGATCCACAGAATCCGATAGCGGTCACACAACTCCCGGACCCGCAGCCAATACTCAGGGTGAGGCACCGACGCGCCGGTAGAGGATCCGCCGACCGGTTCTCCAATGAGTACCCCGATCGTGTCGGCGCCTTCCTTGATGATAGCCTCTTCCAGCGCGTCTCCATTGCAGGCGGAGCACAGCGGCGGGGTGCCATGACAGGCGCAGCGGTAGGAATACGGAGCCGGGACCCGAACGACGTCGGCGATCCACTCCCGGTACACCGATCGATACGGCTCACGGGAAGAGGCGGACATCGCGAGCAGCGTGTTGCCGTGATACGATGGAGCAAAGGCGATGATCTTGTGCTTGCCCGGAAGACCCGACTCGAGCCAATACTGTCTCGCCAGCTTCAATGCGGCCTCGATTGCTTCCGAGCCACTGCCGAGCGGGTAAACAAAATCCAGGTCTCCGGGCGATAGCTTCGCAAGCTCCGCTGCAAGCTCCTCGGCTGCAGCGTGGGTGAAGGCCGTGCCGCTGACGTAGCCCAGCGTGGCAGCCTGGCAGGCGATCGCGTCCGCAATCTCGTTTACCCCGTGTCCCACACTGACGACGTAGGCTCCCCCGCAGGCATCCAGATACCGGTGCCCCCGTTCGTCATACAGGTAGCACCCCTGCCCCCGGACGATCCGGGGGTACTGCCGCCTCAGCCTTCTATAGAAGACGTGAGATTCCGGAAACTGGTGGGAGCTCATGGTGACCGGCGGAATGTGCGGTTTGCCAAAGGCTGGCGCCAGGGGTGGTTATCGGGATTGGCCCACATTCTGCATACGTCTAAACCCGACCGCGAGGCCTCAGGGCCCCTCGCCACACCCTTTCCGCTGGCCGGAACATGCCATCTCCTCTTGTAGTCGATGCCTTGCGCGAGCAGCTGGTCCGGGTACTGGAATGGTACCGGCAGCAGCGGCCGGCTTTTGCCTGGGGCGTCGTGCTGCATCGGAGAAATGAGCGAGGCAAATTGCGGTTTGGGGCGGTGACGCCGGCGGGTGAGAGCCTGCTGCTGAGCCAGCCGTTGCTGGCCGCGCTGGCGGAGGGACCCTGTTGGCTCGACGGAGCAGTGCGGGTCCGGCTAACCTGCCGCCAGGTCACCCAGGTGCACCCTTGGCTGGACGCGCTGCAACGGCCTGACCGGCCGCCATTGGTCGAGGCGCTGGCAGTCTGCTTCGACCCAGACGCCTCAGCCGCCGAGTGCGAAGCCTTCCAGGCCATGGCCGGTACGCTTACCCCGTCAACTCTCCCTTCAGAATTGTTCCTGCTGCTCAAAAAGAAGTCGCCCAGCTGGCCCCTCTAGTCCCCTCACTTCAAGAACAACAAGTCCCTGTAGGTGGGCAGCGGCCATAGGTCTGCCGCTACCAGGGTTTCCAGCGTGTCGCCGATCTCGCGCAGCTCGGCCATGGCGGGTTTTAACTCCCGGCTGATCTGAGCGGCGTGGCGCATCGGATCGCTTTCGTGATGCGCTGCTGCACGCTCCACGTTAGCGGTGGCCGACCGAAGCCGGTTCACCAGCTGCACGAAGCTCTGCAGCGTTGCGGTGCTATCCGGATCCTCAACCCCCGCTGCTTTCGTGGCGGCAATGGCACCCGCCATCCGCTGCTGGTGTTGCAAGGCCGCCGGCAAGATCTGGTTGCGAGCCATCGAAACCATGGTCTCGGCTTCGATGCCGAGCTGCTTGATGTACTTCTCCAGGGCGATGTGAGTCCGCGAATCCAGCTCGGCCTGGGTTAAAACTCCGTACTTCCGGAACAGCTCGGCATTCTTCTTGTCACGCAAGACACCAAAAGCCTCGACCGAGTCCCGAAGGTTGGGCAGGCCGCGGCGCGCCGCTTCGGCGTGCCACTCCTCCGAGTAGTTGTCTCCGTCGAAGATGATCCGTTTATGGTCGCGGATGAGCTGTTTGAGCACGCTCACAACGGCGAGCTGCAGCTTGGCCTCAGTAGGCTTGCTCCCGACCGACTTCTCCAGCTCGCCGGCAACATAGTCCAGCGATTCTGCCACAATGGTATTCAGGACGGTGTTCGGCCACGCGATGCTGGCGCTGGACCCGACCGCGCGGAATTCGAACTTGTTCCCGGTGAAGGCAAAAGGAGAGGTCCGGTTGCGGTCTCCCGAGTGACGGGGCAACATGGGCAGGGTCTTGGCGCCGAGATCGAGAACACCTCCCTTGATCGTGCGCTTGGGCAGCCCGGCCTCGACCTGCTCCAGGATGTCCGACAACATCTTGCCCAGGAATATCGAGATGATGGCCGGAGGCGCCTCGTTGGCTCCCAGACGGTGATCGTTTGCCGCCGAGGCGATCGATGCACGGAGCAGATCGGCGTGCAGGTCCACCGCCCGAATCGTGGCGCACAAGAACACCAGGAACTGCATGTTCGTGTGGGTCTCGTCCTGGGGATCGAGGAGGTTCACTCCCGTATCGGTGGACATCGACCAGTTGTTGTGCTTACCCGATCCGTTTACGCCGGCAAACGGCTTCTCATGCAGCAGTGCCTGAAGCCCGTATCGGGGAGCCACCCGCTTCAAGGTTTCCATCAACAGCATCTGGTGATCGCTGGCGATATGGCTGGCCTCAAAGAGGGGCGCGATCTCGTACTGTCCCGGCGCCACCTCGTTATGACGAGTCTTGACCGGAACTCCGAGCCGGTAGAGCTCACGCTCGGCCTCTGCCATGAACGCGAGAACTCTGGGGGGAATGGTTCCGAAGTAGTGGTCTTCCAGCTGCTGACCCTTGGGCGGCTTGGCGCCGAACAGGGTCCGCTCACAGGTAAGCAGGTCGGGTCGCTTATAGAAGAGCTCGCGGTCGACCAAGAAGTACTCCTGCTCGGGTCCCACGGTGGTGACTATGCGTGAGACACCCTGGTCGGTGCCGAAGATCTTGAGAATGCGGAGCGCTTGCCGGGAGAGAGCCTCCACTGAGCGAAGCAGCGGGATCTTGGTGTCCAGCGCCTCGCCGGTCCAGGAGACGAATGCCGTCGGAATGCAGAGCGTGACGTTGTTATCGCCCCGCATGAGAAAGGCGGGGCTGGTTGCATCCCACGCCGTGTAGCCGCGGGCTTCGAACGTGGCGCGAAGACCGCCGGAGGGAAAGCTCGATGCATCCGGCTCGCCCTGAACCAGCTCGGATCCCGAGAAGTTGAAGACCACACCCCCCGCGCCATCCGGAGCGGCCAGGGAATCGTGCTTCTCCGCGGTAAGTCCGGTGAGCGGCTGGAACCAGTGGGTATAGTGAGTGGCTCCGTTCTCGATGGCCCAATCCTTCATGGATGCGGCAACGACGTCGGCGACCGCCGGGTCCAGCGGCTCGCCGCGGTCGATGGTCCGCAGCAGGCTGCGATACACCTCCTTCGGCAGTCGCTGGCGCATCATGCCTCGAGAGAAAATGTCGCTACCGAAGATGCTGTCGATCCGTTCGGCTCCGGCCTTTCCCCCGTTCAATGAGCGTGCTGTACTGGTCACGGGTGCTCTTTCCTCATGCGTGGGAAGAAGTCAGTCTGTTAGGCAATTGCCGCAGGAGCTTCCAGTGCTTCCTCCAGATCGGCGAAATCCGGATCGGGCAGCTCGGTGTATACCGGATTCGAGAGATACCGCTCCCCAAAGTCACAGATGACCGAGGCGATAAGCTTACCGGAATTCTCCGGCCGCTTGGCCACCTGCATTGCTGCCCACGTAATGGAGCCGCTGGAGATTCCGGCGAAGATCGCCTCCTCCCGGGCAAGCCGCCGGGCCGTGGCGATCGCGTCCTCGTTGCTGACCCGGATCACCTC
>DASPKB010000195.1:0-5551 GCA_035628315.1 Gemmatimonadales bacterium
CCCGGATGCTCGCCGCCTTTTGGGGGAGTACGAAGAATTACGAGGCGGGAGCACCCCGGAATCAACAGCCCTCAGTCATTCCCGAGGATCATCCGCCGGGCTGACTCACGCCGCCCAACTCACCCAGCTGGCGCTGTTGCCGGAGGAACCCCAGGCCACGGATCTCTTTCCTCAAGGTGTCCTGGACCAGGACCTACAGCAGGTGGACCTGAGGACCCGAAACTCCTGGCGCCTGTTGTTGGCCGAAGTGTCCTCGGTGGAGCTGCTGGAAGTGCACCTGGTCAACGCGATTGCGCCCTTCGTCATCAACGCGCGGCTCAAGCCTTTGATGCTCCGTACCCCCGGCCGGGAAAAGCACATTGTCAACGTCTCGGCAATGGAGGGCCAGTTCTACCGGAACTTCAAGACCACTCGTCATCCTCATACCAACATGGCCAAGGCCGCGCTCAACATGATGACTCGCACCTCCGCCATGGATTACCAGGGCGACGGCATTCACATGAACAGCGTAGACACGGGCTGGGTGACGGACGAAGATCCGGAGGAGATCGCGGCACGCAAGACGGCGGAGCATCGGTTCCATCCGCCGCTGGACAGCCTCGACGGCGCGGCCCGGATTCTGGACCCTATCATCGGCGGCTTCAATACGGGCAATCACGTTTGGGGCCAGTTCCTCAAGGATTATTACCCCACCGACTGGTAATTCCTTTGCTGGCGCGGGCTCCCGCCGGCAGTAAATTCGTGGCGTCTCCCTTCCGCTCTGATTGGAGCAGTCGACTATGACCCTCACTGAACTGACGCGGCGCCTTTCCGGGCTCCTTCCCCTGGTGACCGCAATCCTTATCTCCGGCTGTGCCGGAGTTACTCCGATTCGCGACCTCCTGAACGACCCCTCCAAGTATGACGGCGAGACTGTACGGATCGAAGGAGAAGTTCAGGGCTCCGCAGGAGGACTCGGCGTGGGCGCCTATGAGGTAAAGGACGACACAGGTAGGCTCACGGTGGTGAGCGAGGACCGGGACCCGCCTCGGAGCGGAGCCCGGGTCGGAGTCAAAGGAAAGTTCCAGGCCCTACTCAGCCTGGGTATCAAGAGCCTGGCAGTGCTCCGGGAAGAAAGCCGCTCCCTCAAATAATCCGGGCGGGTTGCCGGTCAGAGCAACCGTCACGCCTACCAGGAGTTGGTTCCTGGTGGGCAGGACAGCTATTGCGCTCAGGTTCGGAAACCTGAAATAAAAGAAGTCGTAGGGCTTGTCGATTCCCCATCTCCCCGGACGACTATATGGCGAGTCCATCCACTCACCCCTTTTGGAGGAGCCTATGAAGTATCTCTGCCTGATCTATGAGAACGAGAAGGAATGGGAGTCTCTCCCCCCTGCCGAGTCCGAAGCTATCATGAACGAGTACTTCAGCTTTACGGAGGACATAGCCAAGAACGGTAAGCTTGTGGCAGGTGAGGCCTTGCAGCCCACTCCCACCGCAACGACCGTACGGGTTCGCAACGGCAAGGTATCGACCACGGACGGACCCTTCGTCGAGACGAAGGAACAGCTTGGTGGCTTCTACCTCATCGAGGCCACCGACTTGAATGATGCCATTCAGGTAGCTGCCCGGATTCCTTCGGCGCGTAATGGAGCGATCGAGGTACGCCCGGTGGTGGACTTCTCCGCCGAAGCAGCCAAGCGGGAGGAGGCCGCGGGAGCTCGCGCCTGAGAGTTGGAGCGTAAGTCGGGAGCCGGGACCGAGTTCATCGCCGCCGCACCAGGCAGGTGGCGGTTCAGCCGAAAATCGGAATAAGTTGATACTCCGACTCCCGGCCCCCGACCCGTGACCCGTGACCTAGTAGACCAGACCTACCGCTCGGAATCCCGCCGGGTCCTGGCCACGCTCATTCGCCTCCTGGGTGACTTTGACCTTGCCGAAGAAGCCATGCAGGAAGCCTTCGTTGCGGCCGTGGAGCGATGGCCCTCCGAGGGAGTGCCTCGGAACCCACGGGCCTGGCTGGTCTCCACTGGCCGCTTCAAGGCTATTGATACGCTCCGCCGGCGGGCCCGCTTCGATGCCTCATTGGCACCGATTGCCGAGCAGCTTGGGGGGAGCGTCACGCTGCCTCCTGAGCTGGAGGACGACAGCGTCGAGGACGATCGCCTTCGGCTGATCTTTACCTGCTGCCACCCAGCGCTGCCCCCAGATGCGCAAATTGCTCTCACCCTGCGTGAGGTCTGCGGCCTCACTACCGAGGAGATCGCCCGGGCGTTTCTGGCTCCGGCTCCGACTCTTGCCCAGCGGATCGTCCGCGCCAAAGCCAAGATCAAGGCAGCCAGGATACCGTACCAGATCCCTGCCCGCGCCGATCTGCCCGAACGGCTGGCCTCGGTCCTTCATGTCATCTACCTAGTGTTCAACGAGGGCTACTCGGCATCTTCCGGAGATTTTCTGACCCGGAAAGATCTTTCGGCGGAGGCCATCCGTCTTGGACGGCTCCTGGTGGAATTGCTGCCCGAGCCCGAAGCCGTTGGCCTTCTCGCGTTGATGCTCCTGCACGAGGCCAGGCGTGCGGCGCGCAGCACCGCGGATGGAAAGCTGGTGTTGCTGGACGACCAGGACCGTTCCCTCTGGGATCGCGATCAGATTGCGGAGGGCGTCATGCTGGTGGAGCGCGCCATGCGTTCACGGCAGTTCGGCCCCTACACCATCCAGGCCGCGATCGCAGCGGTGCACGCCGAAGCTCCAACCGCGGACGCGACCGACTGGAGCGAGATCGTCGGATTGTACGACGTGCTCCTGCGAGCCGAGCCTTCGCCGGTCATAGAGCTCAACCGAGCAGCCGCGATCGCGATGCGTGACGGACCCGAAGCGGGACTCCGCTTGATTGACCAGCTGCTCGAGTCCGGTGAGTTGAGCCAGTATCCGCCGGTACACTCCGCCCGGGCCGAGCTGTGCCGGCGGCTGAATCGCACCGAGGAGGCAATAGCCGGGTATGAGCGAGCGCTCCAGCTGACCTCTCAGGCGCCGCAACGTCAGTTTCTCGAGCAGCGCCTTCGAGAGCTCCGCCGGGATCCCAGTCCCCCATCCACAGCCTCTGTCTGAGCTACTCCGTCGACGTACTCCCCCGGCGCATCGGGTTTTGGACCGCTATCGCGGTGGTTATTGGCGACGTGATCGGGAGCGGGATTTTCCGCGTGCCCGCCCAGGTGGCAACACAGGTGGGCTCCGTGAACGGCGTCCTGCTGGTCTGGGTCCTGGGCGGCATCATTACGCTGTGTGGTGCGCTCTCCCTCGCTGAGCTGGGTGCTGCCATTCCGAAAGCCGGCGGGGTGTTCGTTTATCTCCGGGAGGCCTTCGGCCCCGGTGTGGCGTTCCTGTTCGGCTGGACCATTCTGCTGGCGGAACCCGCGGCAACCGCTGCCATTGCGCTGGTGTTCGCAGAATACCTGGGCAGACTTGTGAGTCTCTCACCTACCGGCATCAAGCTGGTTGCCGCCAGCCTGATTGTGCTGATCGCCACCGCTGGGTACTGCTCGGTTCGGAGCGCCGGCGCGATTCAGGCGGTGGCCACGGCCGGCAAGGTCGCCGCGATCGTGGCATTGATTGGCGCGGCGTTTCTGCTGGCGGACCGGACCGGCGGCGCCTTTGGAGCGGGTGCGGCCTCGACTGCAACCACTCTACGCTGGAATGGGATTGGTCTGGGTCTGGTCTCAGCTCTCTGGGCCTATACCGCCTGGCATGATCTCGGCTTCGTAGCCGGAGAGGTACGCGACCCAGGACGCACGCTGCCCCGTGCCCTTGCCGGTGGTATCGGTGCAGTCGTGGTTATCTACCTCCTGGCGAACGCGGCCTATTTATACGTCCTGCCTTTCGATACGTTGCGTGACTCACGCCTCGTGGCGTCGGACACCATGATCAGACTGCTCGGCTCGGCGGGAGCGTCTGCCGTGGCCTTGATGGTAATGGTCTCGACGCTGGGCGCCCTGAACGGGTCCATTCTCGTCAATCCTCGCGTCTTCTTTGCCATGGGAAGGGACGGGCTACTGTTCAGCTCGTTGGCCCGGGTGCATCCCCGCTTCGGGACACCCCACATTTCCATAGCCGTTTATACCGTGCTGGCGTTGATTTTCGTGTCCTCCCGGACCTTTGAGCAATTGATCGAGGCTTTCGTATTGGGCACCTGGCCGTGGCTGGCTCTCGCAGTGGCCGGAATGATGGTGCTGCGCCGCCGTCGGCCCGATCTTCCCCGTCCCTACCGTACACCCGGTTATCCCCTGGTTCCACTGGTGTTCATCGCGGGGACCGTGCTGGTGGTTGGAACCGCTCTGGTGGAGCATCCGGTCACGACTCTGGCTGGTGTCGGGCTGACGTTGATCGGCATTCCGCTCTATTTGCTCCGTCGATCTGCCCCCAAGAAACTATGAGAGGATTTCTGGCAGTAGGGTTCCCCCTCGCCGTGGTTCTCGGCCTGGCCTGTCGCGAAGGGCCACCGCGGAGTACCGCAGAATTCTTTCCAGTCACCGGTCAACCTTCCCTGCCTTTCTCGGAAGCCGTCCGCGTCGGCAACATGCTCTATGTTTCAGGACAGCTGGGCACCGATAGTACAGGCCGTCTGGTATCTGGAGGAATCAGGGCGGAAACCCGCCAAGCCCTGAACAACATCGCAGGAATCCTGGAGCGGCACGGCTTTAATCTGGACCAGGTGGTCAAGTGTACCGTGATGCTGGCTGATATCGGGGAGTGGGCGGCAATGAACGAGGTATACCTGACCTTCTTTCGTACTCACCGCCCGGCAAGAAGCGCCTTCGGAACCAGTGGTTTGGCGCTGGGCGCAAGACTGGAGCTCGAGTGCATGGCAGCAGCCGACTCCCGGCGCTAGCCGCCTGCCGTCCTCCCGCCGATTATCGAACTTGCTAAGGACCTGAGAAATGCTGGAGCAGACCCGTATTCATGGGCTTCGGGTGCGACTGGAGAACACCCGGCCCGACATCGAGTCGCAGCGAGTGCTGGATCGGCTGACCCGCGCGCTCGACCTGATCGCCGCACACGCTCCCCACCGCCTCCGCCGGATGCAGCATGATCTTGCCGGCATCGTTGTTCGCCGGTTCGCGTGCCGGGGTGCCTTCTTTCCTCAGGAGCGGGAATGCCTGGTGGAGCTCACGTTTACGGTGAACCCCCGCCACGGCCTCGCCGAGATTGCCGCATCCATTATTCATGAGGCAACCCACGCTCGCATCCAGGCGATGTGCGGATCGCTTCGACCCCACCAGCGTCCCCGCGAAGAGCGGCTCTGCCGGAAAGCCGAGCTCGAGTTCGGTCTTCTAGTTCCCGACGGGCAGATCGTAGTGGAACGGGCCCGTGCCGCCCTTGCTATGGGCGATCACGACGTTGCACCGGCCGTGGATTGGGCGGAGGCAGCCCGCCGAGTTCACGCCTCGGATCAGGGGGCACTCGGCGCCTGACCTCCTGTGTAGCCCCCATGCTGCCCGTCGTCTCAGATGGTGGAGGCTTGATCTTGAAAACACTGCACGTCGCATGGCTGCTGGGACTGACTGCATTGGCCTGT
>DASPKB010000196.1:0-3733 GCA_035628315.1 Gemmatimonadales bacterium
TCGCCGGCATCGCGTATGGTTGCACGTGGACGCAGCCTATGCCGGAACCGCCGCCATCGTGCCGGAGCTGCGTTCTCTGTTCCAGGGAATGGACCAGGCCGACAGCGTGGTCTTCAATCCGCACAAATGGATGCTGGTGAACCTGCACTGCACCGCGTACTTCACGCGCGACCACGAAACCCTGTTGCGGACATTTCAGAGCACCCCGGAGTACCTGCGCACCGCCCAGGACGCTCAGGTCACCAACTACCGGGATTGGGGCATTCAGCTCGGCCGGCGGTTCCGGGCGCTGAAATTGTGGTTCGTAATCAGGAGCTATGGGGTGGAGGCGCTCCGGAACCTGGTGCGAAACCACGTGCGGCTTGCTCGCGAGCTGGCGGGCTGGATCGAGCACTCCGAAAACTTCGAGCTGATGGCGCCGGTTCCTTTCGGCCTGGTCTGCTTCCGGTATCGCCCCCGCCGAATGAACGACGACGCTGAAATTGACCGCGCCAATCAGACCCTATTGCGGGAGGTGAACTCCAGCCGGCGGGTATACCTCACCCATACTCAGCTCGGCGGCCGATACGTGATCCGCCTGGTGGTGGGTCAGCGGCAGACCGACCGTTCCCACGTCGAAGGGGCTTGGCGGCTCATTCAGGAGGCCGCGAAGCAGGTGAGATAATGCCGGATTGGTTCAGCCCGCGAGGACTGCCGGCGCGGTGTTGAGCAGCGGATGGAGATAGCGTGCGGTATGAGAGCCCGTGACCTCCGCGATGTCTTCCGGAGTTCCCTGGGCTACGACCATCCCTCCGCCATCGCCCGCCTCCGGGCCCAGGTCAATGACCCAATCCGCGCGCTTGACCACGTCCATGTGATGCTCGATGACAACCACCGTGTGGCCGGCGTCGACCAGCCGGTCGAGCACGTGAATCAGCACCCGGACGTCGTCCAGATGGAGACCCGTCGTGGGCTCATCCAGGATGTACAGCTTCCGGCCTTCCCGCTTTCCAGCCTGGATCAGCTCCCGCGCGATCTTCAGCCGCTGAGCTTCTCCCCCTGAGAGAGTGGTAGCCGGCTGCCCCAGCCTCAAATAACCCAGGCCTACCTGCTGGAGCTGCCAGAGGGCGGCGCCCAGTCTTGGCTGGTGCCGGAAGCGGTTCACCGCTTCGTTGACGGTCCATTGCAGCACATCGTGGATCGACTTGCCCTGGATCCGCACCTCGAGGACCTCGGGCCGGAAGCGGGTTCCCCCACACGCTTCGCAGGGTACAAACACGTCGGCCAGGAACACCATCTGCACCTGAACGTGGCCGGCGCCTTCACAGGACTCGCAGCGGCCGCCCGGCAAGTTGAAGGAGAAGGTTGCCGAGCTGTACTTCCGCTGCCGCGCGAGCGGCTGAGAGGCGAACAGCTCCCGGATTTCGTCGAAGGCTCTGATGTAGGTAACTGGGTTGGATCGGGGAGAGCGTCCGATGGGCGACTGGTCTATCAGC
Organism: Gemmatimonadales bacterium; assembly: GCA_035628315.1. Lineage (GTDB taxonomy): Bacteria > Gemmatimonadota > Gemmatimonadetes > Gemmatimonadales > GWC2-71-9 > CAVVWJ01. The sequence continues at coordinate 1,476 of DASPKB010000196.1, forward strand.
AGCACGTCCTTCAGGAACTCCCAGCCGGTAAGCGACGCCACCTCACCCACCGGCTCACCCAGATGGGATTTCGCGGAGTGCTCTCCGCGAAGCCTGGCCTCGAGCTGCCGGTAAATGACGTCGTGGAGCAGGGTACTCTTGCCCGATCCGGACACTCCGGTGACGGCGGTGAGAGTGCCCAGGGGAATATCTGCGTCCACATCGCGCAGGTTGTGCAGGTTGGCACCTCGGAGCCGAAGCCACTGAGGTCCGGCCGGGCGACGGATACTCGGGACGGCGATCCGCTTCTCGCCCGTGAGATACTGACCGGTCAAGGTGTTCCTGGCCTGTTCCACCGGGCCGGCGTGCACCACTCGCCCTCCGTGCTCTCCCGAGCCCGGACCCAGCTCCAGCATGAAGTCGGCCTGCTGAATGGCAGCGAGATCGTGTTCCACCACCAGTACCGTGTTACCCGCATCCCGCAACCGTCTCAGCAAGCCCAGCAGCCGATCGGTATCCCGGGGGTGGAGCCCGACCGACGGCTCATCGAGTACATACAGTGTATCCACCAGATGCGAGCCGAGGGCATTCGAGAGAGAGATCCGCTGGGCTTCACCCCCGCTAAGCGTCCTGGTTTGACGGTCGAGCGTGAGATAGCCGAGACCCACATCCCGAAGAAAGCTCAACCGGGCATCGAGCTGATCGATAACGAGCTGGGCTATGTGGCGTTCAGTCGGGGTGAGAGAGAGCTGCTGCAGCCACGCGTGTAGCGCATCGAGAGAGTAGGGACCCAGCGAGCCGATGTTGTCTTTGCCGATCCTTACCGAGAGCGCATCGGGGTTGAGCCGGCTTCCGCCACAACTCTCACAGGTCCTGGCGAGCTGGTACTGCCGGAGAAATACCCGGATGTACTGTTTGTATCGCTTCTCTTCGAGGTCCTTCAGGAAGGGAAAAATGCCGACATACCGGCCCTGCCTGCCGTAAAGCAGCTCCCTGCGCTGACTCGCCTTGAGCTTGCTCCATGGCTTATCGGGCTCGGCGCCGATTTTCCGGGCAAAGTCGAGCAGAATGCGCCGGCGAGATTCGTAGCGCGGCTTGGTCCACGGATCGATCGCTCCCTCCGCGAGACTCTTCTCCGGGTCGCAAACGATGAGTGATTCATCGTACTCCAACACTGCCCCGAAGCCGTTGCAGTGGGAACACGCCCCGCGAGGGTTGTTGAAGGAAAAGAGCGCCGGCGTGACGGTCACCGAGGGTGTGTCGCAGTGACTGCAGGCGGGGAACTCGGTAAACCGGTAGCGCTCGGGAGCCTTGGCAGGGTCGGCGTTGTCGTACACCAGCACCACAGCCACACCCTCCCCCTCACCGAACGCGGTTGCGATCGCCTCGCAAAGCCGGCCGCGTGATCCTGGCTCTGCCACCAGCCGGTCCACGGCAATGAGGAGCTCACGAACTCTGGTCAGGTCGATCCGGGGCGGCAGCTCGTCAAGATGCAGCGCGGCGCCATCTGCGAGCACCCGTACGAAGCCGAGAGCCCGGAGGTTCTCCACCACGGCCTTATGGGTCAACTTTGCAACCGGAGGGAGGGGGAAGCAGACCTGGAGCCGGACGGCGCCCAGGCGGAGAATGTCATCGGCTGCCGCATCAGGCGTGTCCCGGCGGACCGGACCACCGCAGTTCCGGCAGTAGCACCGGCCGACACGAGCCCAGAGCAGGCGGAGATAGTCGTAAACCTCGGTGGCGGTACCTACCGTGGAGCGGCTGGAGACGACCGGGTTGCGCTGCTCGATCGCTACCGCCGGCGCCAGGCCTTCCAGACGATCGACCTGGGGCTTGGGCATCCGATCGAGGAACTGCTTCGCGTAGGTGGACAGCGATTCGATGTAGCGGCGCTGCCCCTCGGCGTAGAGCGTGTCGAAGGCGAGCGTGCTCTTGCCCGACCCCGAGGGGCCCGTCACGACAATTAGAGACCGGTGGGGCAGATCGACCGTCACGCCCCGAAGATTGTTCTGCCGGGCATTGACGATCCGAATGAAGGAATGGGGCATGGTGGAAGATTAGCGGGGGGGCAGGGAAGCGGGAAAGCTGGGACGTGAACAACTGGTGCAAATAAATAGGCAGACGGCGGAGCGTGCTTCCCCGCCTCGCCGCTTCCCCGCTAAGTTGCGTCTACATGCCCCGCCTCCTGACTCCCAAGCTGCTGCGGCGCGGTTTTGAAATTTTCGCGCTCGCGTCGCTCGCCGGCTTCGGAGTCACTCTCCTTTATGGAAATGACGTTC
>DASPKB010000197.1:0-2410 GCA_035628315.1 Gemmatimonadales bacterium
CCGGACAACGCCACCATCCTGGTCACTCACTACCAGCGGCTCTTGAATTACATCGTGCCTGACAGGGTCCATGTTCTGTCCGGCGGCCGGATCGTGAAATCGGGCGGTAAGGACCTGGCACTCGAACTGGAAGAGCGGGGCTACGAGTGGCTCGAACAAGAGGTGGCCGTATCGTGAGCCAGACCTTCGTTCAGGAGCTCGAGGCCCGAAACAAGACCAAGGTGAACGGCCCGGTCTGGCTGGAGCCGCTGCGGCGAGCCGCGATGGAGCAGTTTGCCGCTACCGGCTTTCCCACGTCCAAAGACGAGGAGTGGCGGTTTACTCCGGTCGGGCCCATAGCACAGACGACCTGGCAGAGTGCGCCTCCTGCAGCCGGTTTGACGCGGGCACGACTGGCGCCATTCATCTTTGGGCATCCGGAGTGGAGTACGCTGGTCTTCGTAAATGGGTTCTATCGCGAAGACCTGAGCTCTACGACCGCTATCGAGCCTGGTCTACGCGTCAGTTCGCTGGCCGATGCCCTTCGGCGCGACGGCAAGCTGATCGAAGCGCATCTTGGCCACCACGCTCCGATTGCGACAAGTGCGTTCGTCGCCCTGAACACCTCCGCGATTGGCCAGGGAGGGTTTGTTCACGTTGCAGCCAATGCCGAGATCACCCGCCCAGTCCACCTGGTGTTCGTGACAACTCAGGATGCGGCGGGCGGCGTCATCCAGCCACGCAACCTCGTGGTGGTGGAGCGAAACGCCAGAGCCGCAGTAATCGAGAGCTACGTGACACTAGCCGACGATCAACCCTATTGGACGAATACCGTTACCGAAGTGTCGGTGGGGCAGAATTCCTGGCTGGAGCACACCCGCATACAGCGCGAGAGTGAAGTCGCCTACCACGTCGGCTCGACTCACATCGATCAGCAGCGCGACAGTCACTACCGCTCATTTTCGATGGCCATGGGTGGCGGGCTGGCCCGGCACACGCTGCATGCCAGGCTGAATGACGAGAACGTAGAGACCCTCCTCTATGGTCTGTACATCACCCGGGGAGAGCAGCTGGTCGACAACCATACGGCCATCTTTCACGATCAGCCCAATTGCCGGAGCTGGGAGGTCTACAAGGGCATCCTGGAGGGCCGCTCCCGCGCGGTCTTCAATGGCAAAGTGTTCGTCAAGCCCGAAGCGCAGAAAACTGACGCCAAGCAGACCAACCGCAACCTTCTGCTGAGCGACTCGGCCAAGGTGGATACCAAACCGCAGCTCGAGATCTTCGCCGATGACGTCAAGTGCACCCACGGGGCGACGGTAGGGAAGCTGGACGACATCGCCCTGTTCTACGCCCGAAGCCGTGGCGTTCCTGCTGCGGAGGCTCAGCGGCTCCTGACCTACGCCTTTGCGGCCGAGGTAATTGCTGAGGTGACTCTGGATCCGGTGCGCGAGGAGCTGGAGCGGCTGGTGCGGGAGCGGCTGGGCACCATATGAAGGTAGCGACCCCAGAGGCCCGGCCGGCTTCTCCTCCCAGCCTCGCCCCGGGCTCGGGGGAGTACCTGGATGTAGAGCGCGTCCGCCAGGACTTTCCGATCTTGAGCCGCCGCATCCGCGGCCGTGAGCTCGTCTATCTCGATAATGCCGCTACGGCCCAGAAGCCTCAGAGCGTGATCGATGCCGTTAGCCGGTTTTACGCGCAGGAGAATGCCAATGTTCACCGCGGTGTCCACTACCTGAGCGAGCAAGCTACCGAGGCCTATGACCGGGCTCGACGGAAAGTCGCCCACTTCATCCATGCCCGGCACCCCCACGAAGTAGTGTTCACCCGAGGCACCACCGACGGCATCAACCTCGTCGCCCAGAGCTTCGGCCGGACTACGCTCCGCGCTGGCGACGAGATCCTCATAACAGGCATGGAGCACCATTCCAACATCGTTCCCTGGCAGCTCGTGGCCGAGCAAACTGGGGCGACCGTTCGGGCTGCACCTGTAACTGAGAATGGCGAGCTCGATCTCACTGGCTTTGAGGGCCTGCTGACCGAACGCACCAGGCTGGTCGCCGTGGTGCACCTGTCCAACGCCATAGGCACCCTCAACCCCGTAAAGCAACTGATCAGCCTAGCCCACGAGCGCGGGGTTGCGGTACTCGTGGACGGGGCTCAGTCGGCTCCTCATCTACCTGTCGACGTGCAGGACCTCGACTGCGACTTCTTCGTATTCTCCGGCCACAAGCTGTTCGGTCCAACCGGGGTGGGTGTTCTCTATGGAAAGGAAGCGCTGCTCGAACTGATGCCGCCACATCAGGGCGGAGGTGGAATGATCGCGACAGTAACCGTGCAGCGGTCTACCTGGGCTCCCCTGCCTGCCAAGTTCGAAGCCGGCACGCCAATGGTGGCCGAGGCTGTCGGATTGGGCGCGGCTGTCGATTAC
>DASPKB010000198.1:0-8113 GCA_035628315.1 Gemmatimonadales bacterium
CGAACCGAGGATTTTCAGCAGCTCGCCCGCGACATCGCCCTGCACGTGGCCTCGGCCGATCCCATCGCCGTGAATCCGGAGGACGTGCCCGCGGAGCTGCTCGAGCGGGAGCGGCGAATCGCCGAGGAGCAGGTGGCGCAGGAGGGCAAGCCGGAGAACATCCGGAGCAAGATCGTCGAGGGCAAGCTCAAGAAGTTTGTCGCCGAGCGGACCCTGGTGGAGCAGCCGTTCGTGCGGGATGACAAGAGGACCGTCGGCCAACTCATGAAGGAGGCTTCCGGGAAGCTGGGCGAGGTGATCTCGGTTCGGCGCTTTGCCCGGTTCAAAATCGGAGAAGTCTGATGGCCCTCGCCTACACCCGCGCCCTGCTCAAGATCTCGGGTGAGGCGCTGGCCGGCGACAAAGGCTTCGGTCTCGATTACCAGATGGTCGAAGCCTTTGCTGAGGAAATCAAGGCGGTGCACGGGCTGGGTGTTCACCTCTCTCTCGTAGTCGGTGGGGGCAACATCATCAGGGGCACGGCTGCAAGCCGGGAAGGCCTCGACCGGGTCTCCGCCGACTACATGGGGATGCTTGCCACGGTCATCAACGCGCTGGCGCTGCAGGACGTGCTCGAGAAGACCGGAGTGGACACCAGGGTCATGACAGCCATCAGGATGGAGTCGGTTGCCGAGCCATACATCCGCCGGCGGGCCGTGCGGCACCTGGAGAAGGGGCGGCTGATAATCTTTGCGGCCGGTACCGGCAATCCGTTCTTCTCCACCGACACCGCGGGCGTACTTCGGGCTCTGGAGATCGAGGCGCAGGTGATCCTCAAGGCAACCAACGTGGACGGGATCTACACCGGTGACCCGCGCAAGGATCCTACCGCGACCTTCATTCCGGAGCTCACCTTCCAGGAAGCCATCGTCAAGAACTACGCAGTGATGGACGCCAACGCGTTCGGTCTCTGCAAAGCCAACCAGCTTCCCATCATCGTCTTCAACATCAACCAGCCCGGCGCCATCACCCGCGTGCTGCAGGGCGAGCGGGTGGGAACTATCGTCCGATGAGCACCATACCCGAGCTTACGAAGCACGCCCGCGAGCTGATGCACAAGGCAGTCGAAAACACCAAGCGCGAGTTCAGCTCGATCCGGAGCGGCAAGGCCAGCACTTCTCTTCTCGACATCGTGAGGGTCGAGGCCTACGGCGCCCACGTCCCCCTCAACCAGGTGGCTATGGTGGCTGCGCCGGAGCCACGGTTGCTGACGGTGCAGCCCTTCGACAAGTCCCTCAGCCAGGCAATCGAAAAGGCCATTCGCGACTCGGACCTGGGGCTCAACCCGGCAACGCAGGGAAACCTGATCCGGGTTCCCCTCCCGGCGCTTTCGGAGGAACGGCGCAAGGATCTGGTAAAAGTGGTCCACAAGCTCGGCGAGGAGGGCAGAATTGCCGTGCGCCACGCGAGGACCGACACTCTTTCCCGAATCAAGAAGCTGGAGAAGATCTCGGAAGACGACAAGCGCCACGCCGAGAAGGACGTGCAGAAGCTCACCGACGAGCACATCAAGCAGATCGATACGCTGATCCACTCGAAAGAAGCCGAGATACTGGAAGTCTGATCGGATGAGCAACGACCTGTTGCAGCGGCTGCGGATGCACGGCGCGGTTCCCGGGCACATCGCGATCATCATGGATGGCAACGGCCGGTGGGCCAAGGGCCGCTCGCTGCCGCGGCCGCTGGGTCATCACGCCGGTATGAAGGCGGTGCGGGAGGTGGTCGAGGGCTGCCTCGAAGCGGGCGTCGGGGTGCTTACCCTGTTTGCCTTCAGCCAGGAGAACTGGAACCGGCCTGCGGGCGAAATCGAAGCGTTGATGAAGCTGCTGGAGGAATACATCGCCCGTGAGGCCAACGAGCTGCGGGAGCAGGGAGTCTCCGTACGCGTGCTGGGCCACCTCGACCACCTCGGGGGCGGGGCTCGGGGCGCGGTCGACCGGATAATGGCAGAAACCGCCGGAGGCGGCGCGCTGGCGCTGAATCTCTGCATCTCCTACAGCGCGCGGGCGGAGATCGCGCGGGCAGCCCGGATGCTGGCCGAAGCCGTGGCCGCAGGTCGGATGTCCCCGGCTGACATCGATGAAGAGGCTGTGGGCCGGATGCTGTATACGGCGGAATGGCCCGACCCCGATCTGCTGATCCGCACCTCGGGCGAGATGCGCATCTCCAACTTCCTGCTCTGGCAGCTGGCTTACGCCGAGCTCTACGTTACGCCGGTGCTCTGGCCGGACTTCACCCGGCGGCATCTCTTCGAAGCCATACTGGAGTTCCAGCGGCGCGAGCGGCGCTTCGGCCGGGTCGAAGCCGAAACTCTTTGACCATGGACGCCAATCTGGTCCGCCGGGTTGGGTTCGCGCTGATCGCAATCCCACTCGCGCTGCTCCTGGTCTGGTATGGAGGCCTGCTTCTCGCGTTGCTACTCGCGGTCGCGGCGGTCCTGGGCACTCGGGAGCTGTTTGACCTTGCCGCTCGGGGAGACGTGCGGCCGCTGCGTGTCCTCGGGTTGGTCAGCGCCGGCCTGGTGCCGCCAATCGTTTACTTGGCGGTAACGAGCCCTGACGCCCAATCCTGGATCTCCGAATGGTGGCCTTATGGAGCGGCGCTCTGGCTGATTCTGCTTTTGAGCGCCACGCTGGCGCTCCGCTCGCCTGTCGAGCGGCCGCTCTCGGCCGCGGCCATATCCCTGCTGGCGGTGACCTACACCGGCGTCCTGCCGGCGTTTCTTGTCTTGATTCGTCACGCCAATCACCCGGTGCGCTCGTGGGCCGGTGCCTGGCTGGTGTTCTATCCTCTCGTGGTGACCTGGGTCTGTGACACCGCCGCGATGTTTGGAGGTCGGGCGTTCAAGGGGCCGAAGCTCGCGCCTGCAGTGAGCCCGGGGAAGACGCGTTCCGGCAGCATCGCTGGTGTACTCGGCGGTCTGCTGGTTGCTCCCATCTTTGCCGCGGCCGTGTTCCCCCGTGCCGGCACCGAAATCAGATTGGGGCCCCTGCTCGTGATCGCCGGCGTGCTTTCGGTGGTTGGGCAGGTCGGCGATCTGGTCGAGTCTCTCTTCAAGCGGGAAGCCGGAGTCAAGGATTCGAGTGCGTTGATTCCGGGCCACGGAGGCGTGCTCGATCGCTTCGACTCCCTGTACTTCGTGATTCCGACCGCGGCCGCGCTGTACCACGCTTATGGAGTCATCTGATGGCTAACTCCCAGCGCGGGATAGCCCTTCTCGGCTCTACCGGCTCCATCGGGCGGAGCACCCTCGATGTTCTGCGGCGCCAGCAGGAACACTTCCGCCTTGTGGCCCTGACCGCGGGACAGAATCGGGATCAATTGGAAGCGCAGGTTGCCGAATGGCGGCCGTCCTATGCCGCGCTGGCTGGAGTGAGCCAGGACCCGCGGTGGCCCACTGGTCCTGAGGTACTGGTCGAAGCCGCCACCCACCCCGACGCTGACATCGTCGTCAATGCGGTTGTCGGCGCCGCCGGATTGGAAGCCACGCTGGCCGCGCTCCGGGCAGGCAAGCGAGTGGCGCTTGCCAACAAGGAGACGCTGGTGATGGCCGGCGACCTGGTGGCGCAGGCTGCCTGCATCGGTGGCGGTGAGATCGTTCCGATCGACTCGGAGCACAGTGCGGTATTGCAGTGCGTCACCGGCAAGAACGACGTGCTGGCGCGGCTGATCCTGACTGCATCCGGCGGCCCATTCCGGGAGTGGGATCCCGCTCGAGTCTGGCATGCTACCGTCGCGGAAGCGCTGCAGCATCCCACCTGGAGAATGGGGAACAAGATCACGGTGGACTGTGCGACGCTGGCAAACAAGGCCCTCGAGCTGATCGAGGCCCATTATCTATTTGGATTGCCCTACGATGCTCTGGAGGTCGTGGTACACCCCCAGAGCGTCGTGCACGCATTCGCCGAGTTCCACGACGGCAGCGTCCTGGCACAGCTGGGCTTCCCGACGATGGAGCTTCCGATTCTGTACGCCCTGACGCATCCCGAACGCCTGCCCGATAACGGGATCCGGCGGTTCGATCCGGTGGCGGCGGGTCCGCTCACTTTCGAGCCGGTACGCACCGACGTCTTCCGCGCCTTGCAATTGGGGGTGGACGCGGGCCGCGCCGGAGGGACGGCACCAGCGGTGTTCAATGCGGCCAACGAGGCTGCGGTAGCTGCCTTTCTCGACGGCGGCATTTCCTTCGGAAGAATCAGCGAAACCATCGAGGCAACGCTGCAGGCGCACGAGCCCGTCCCTGCTACTTCGGTCGAGGCAGTTCGTGCCGCCGACGCATGGGCGCGGTCCCGGGCTCGGCAACTTGTGAGGCAATAGTGTTGACGACGATTGTAGCACTCATCGTAGTCCTCGGCGTGCTGATTTTCGTGCATGAGGCGGGGCACTTTGTGGCCGCGAAATGGGCGGGCATCTACGTGCACCGGTTCTCGCTCGGCCTGGGGCCTCCAATCCGCTGGCTGACGTTCCGGCGCGGCGAGACCGAGTACTCCATTTCCTGGCTTCCCCTCGGCGGCTACGTAAAAATGGCCAGCAGGGAAGAGGACATTGGGAGCAGCGCTCTCGAGGGCGGAGCTCCGACCTTGGCGGTGCCGCCCGATCGGGTCTTCGAGTCCAAGCCCATCTGGAAGCGTATGGTGGTGATCCTGGCCGGGGTCACGATGAACGCGCTCTTCGCCTGGCTCGTCTTTGCCGGGCTGGCATACAAGAACGGGCGGCAGATCGATCCGGTCACCCGGGTAGGACGGGTGGTGAACGAGCTGCTACCGGCCGAGGCCCAGGCCCTGAAGCAGATCCAGCCCGGCGCGCAGATCGTCAGCGTCAACGGCGACTCGGTCGAGTCCTGGGACGAGATCGTCTCCGGAATCGCCAACACATCGGACGAAGAAGTCCGGCTGCAGCTGGCTGACGGTAGAACCATCGTGCTCCCGATCCATCCGGATGCGCTCGAAGAGCGCATCAAGGCGGCGCAGGCGCTCCAGCCCTATCGGGCGGCGGTGGTGGATAGCATCGTCGCCGACCGCCCCGCTGCCCAGGCAGGCATGAGGAGCGGCGACACCGTGGTAGCCATCAACGGCAAACCGGTCCAGCAGTGGTACGACCTGACCGAGGTGGTCCAGGAGAGCGCAAACCGCACTATCACTATGACGGTGAGCCGGCGGGGTGATCGGGTCAACATGAGCCTCCAGCCGTACCTCGATTCGATACCAGGTCCTGACGGCAAGGCACGGGCAATTGGCCGCATCGGGGCCACGGTCGCCACGCAGTCTATCTCCCAGCCGCTGGGTCTGGGCGAAGCCATCGTCGTGGGCGGTCAGGCCACGGTTCGCGCTTCGTCTCAGATTCTACGCACGGTGCGCGGACTGTTCAGCGGCAGGATTTCGGGGCGTACGGTCGGCGGCCCGATTCTCATCGGGCAACTGGCTGGAGAGAGCGCGCGAATGGGCCTGGACACCTTCCTGGGCTTCATGGCGCTGATCTCCATCAACCTGGCCATTCTCAACCTTCTGCCGGTACCGGTACTGGACGGCGGGCAGTTCCTGTTTCTGCTGGCAGAGGCGGTGATTCGCCGGCCGCTTCCGGTCAAGCTGCGGGAGCGGCTGACCACGGTTGGCCTCGTGCTCATCATTCTCTTGATGGGATTGGCTTTCTCCAACGACTTCAGGCGGCTGTTTGGCGGGTAGGATTTAGGGCTCGGTTACCGCTGCAATAACCGACTCCAGCTGGTCGGGCGTGCGCTGACGGCACTCCCGCTTGAGATCATCGATATCACTCGCCAGGAACCTTCCCAGCAAGCCGTCCGTGGTTACCTCGAAGGCCGGTATGTCTTTCTTGGCGGCGGTATTGGAGTAGAGTGCGACCACCGCGCGCTGATCGAACTGGTAGAACGAGTAGGCCGGGTAGCGACCGAATAGCCAGATCTCCGGGGGCTTTCCGTACTCGCGAGCCAGCCGGCAGCAGTACCGGTACGCATCGATCACCAGCGTGGGAGTGAGGGGACCATCCTCGAAGCGCCTGGATAGCGAGAACATGAGCTCGTGATTCTCCAGGTCAGGCAGGAAAATCTCGAAGGTGGTGTCACTGCGTGCCATAAAGCTCTTGATAGCAGCGGAGTGGTTTTCCCGCCAACGTCTGGAATGAATGAAGTACAGAACCATCCGGCTGGACTCGACAATCAATTCCTCGAAGCGCTGGTAGAACCCGGCAAAGGACCCCACCCTGAGAATTCCGGCCTCGGATTGCGATGGATTAGTCATGGAGCGGTAAAGTGCCGCAGCACCGGCTAATGGGACAAGGGAACATACCCCGCTTTCGGGGGTTGCTCGGCCCCCGGCTACCACCTTATTTTTGCGTGCTACAAGAGATTACGCTACGAGACAATGTTCAGAGGGCCCGAAGCATGAGCTTCGATAAACAGGCGGTTATGAGTAAGCACCAGGCGCACCCCACCGATACTGGTTCGGCCAAGGTGCAGGTGGCGCTACTTACCGAGCGAATCAATTCGCTCACCGAGCACTTCCGTACCCACTTGAAGGACCACCACAGCCGCCGCGGCCTGCTGAAGATGGTCGGCACCCGACGCCGGCTGCTCACGTATCTCAAGCGGAGTGATCTGCCGACGTACCGAGCGCTCATCGAGCAGCTCGGGTTGCGGCACTAGTCGTTGTTCCTACAGGGGGCGTCCTGATGCCAATCGGGACGCCCTCTTTGTGTATTGTCGGGAGTCAGGAGTCGGGAGTCGCCTTCTGAGATGAGCCGGACTCCCGATCTTTGACTCCCGACTGAAGAAGCAAAGACGCCAACTAAAAGAGAGAAGGTACCGCAGTGACCGCTCAACGCATTGAAACCGAGTTCGCCGGACGACCCCTGATCCTGGAGACTGGCCGGTTGGCCCGTCAGGCTGCCGGCTCCGCCACAGTCCGCTTCGGCGACACGCTGGTGCTGGCCGCCGTAACCGTTTCGCCCAATGTCTCCTCCCTGCCGTTCTTTCCGCTCACCGTCGAGTACCGGGAAAAGACCTACGCCGCGGGCAAGATTCCCGGCGGCTTTCTCAAGCGGGAAGGCCGTCCCTCGGACAAGGAGATCCTGGCGAGCCGGTTGATCGATCGCTCCATTCGCCCCCTCTTCCCCGAGGGCTTCAAGAACGAAGTGCAGGTCTTCGTGACCGTACTATCGGCCGACCAGGAGAACGACGCCGACATCCTCGGGGTGATCGCTGCGTCGACGGCGCTGACCCTCTCCGGCGTGCCCTGGAAGGGTCCGCTTGCCGGCGTGCGGGTTGGGCGAGTCGAAGGCAATTGGATTCTCAATCCGACATTCCAGCAGCTCGAGTTTTCCACCATCGACCTGGTCGTCAGCGCCTCCGCCGACTCGATTGTCATGGTCGAAGGTGGCTCGCTCGAGGTATCCGAGAGCGAAATGCTTGAGGCCCTGAAGGTCGCGCAGCGGGGTATCAAGGATGTGATTCGAATCCAGCAGCAGCTGGTGAGCAAGGCGGACCAGCCCCGCAAGCTCGAGTGGAAGAAGCCGGAAGTGAATCAGGATCTGGTAGCGCGGGTTCGCGAGGCGGCCGAGTCGCAGATGGCCCAGGCCATCAATGCGAAGGACAAGGCTGGACGGTCCATGGCCGTAAAGGCGGTAAAGGAACAAGTCCTCGAGGCGCTAACCCCGGAGTTCGCCGAGCAGGCCCGTGAAGTCGGTACGGAGCTGGACGACATCGAGTACCGGGTGATGCGGTCCCAGGTGCTGGAGCGGGGCGAGCGGGTGGATGGGCGGGACCTGGATACAATTCGGCCGATTACGGTGGAGACCGGCGTGCTGCCGCGCACCCACGGCTCCGCGCTGTTCACCCGCGGGCAGACGCAGTCGCTGGGCGTGGTCACGCTCGGCACCCCGGAGGACGAGCAGCGCCTGGAGTCCATCGACTACCCGGCGGAGCAGCGCAAGAGCTTCATGCTGCACTACAACTTCCCGCCCTTCTCGGTCGGCGAAGTGAAACCGATGCGCGGCCCTGGCCGCCGCGAGATTGGCCACGGCGCGCTCGCCGAACGCGCGCTGAGCGTGACAGACAATGTGG
>DASPKB010000199.1:0-4063 GCA_035628315.1 Gemmatimonadales bacterium
CTGGTCGAAACAGCGGTTGCAGTGCCAGCCAGAGTGCCAGGATGCCGATGATGGCTGCGGCGAGTGCCTCCGCCAGCATCAATCCTCGAGCTCTGCCAGCGCACTCCGAAGGCGCTCCAGTTCGGCGGGGCTGGCCTGAACCGACGCAGGGATATTCTCAGATTGAGCAGGTGCCGGTGAGAGGTTTTGCTTCCGCCGCCCGATGAACCACACCAGGGCGGCTCCCGCGGCGGCGATCGCCGCGCCCGGGAGGAAGTATCCCGCCAGATTAAACCCCTGTGGCTTTGGGGCCATGAGTGCCTTCTCGCCGTACTTCGCCACAAAGCTGTCGAGGATCTCCCGGGCCGTTTTTCCGCTGTCCCGTAGCGCCACCACTTCGCGATGCAGCGCTGGGGAGTAGGTGCAGGAGAAGTCGGTCGTGCGGCAGGTAAAGACATCCAGCGTGCATCCACAGTTACACGCCAGCCGTTGCTCGATGGCCTTGATCTCCGGATCGTTCTCCCCCGCGCTCGTAGGCGTGCGCGAGCGGCCCGCGGCCGCTGGATCGCGGAGCGTGCCCCGTTCACCTCGACCGGCCAATGAGTCCTGCGCCGATTGCGGCAAGAATGAGCCGGTGACTGGCCGCGCAATCAGAGAGCCTGTGAGTGCGATGAAGCCGGTTTGCACAAATCCACGGCGCGACAGCCGGGTGGCGTGGTGAATCGAGGTCTCACTCATTAGCACCCGCCCGCACGAGAGTCGCCTCATAGCCTGACTGCACCGACCGCGGCCGTGCGCTCCTGGCAGCACCGCCCGGCCAGAGAGTGATCAGCCCGCCAATTGTCAGCACCAAACCCCCGAACCAGACCCACCATACCAGAGGGTTGATGGTAAACCGGTACACTGCCTCTTCCGTGCCGTCGACCGATCCGGCAAAGACGATGTACAGGTCCTCCTGAAGGTTGCTTCGGATTCCAACCTCGGTGGACGGCTCGAACGTGGGCCGCTTGAAGCTGTCTACGTGCTGCCGCTTCTCCGACGTGATGATCCCGGCAGCCCGGCCGTCCTTGCTCACCTCGACCGTGGCAGCGGATACGATCCGGTTGAGCGCTTCGAACTGCGAGATACCCATGTGGGTAAAGCGGTAGGTGTGGCCGAACGGGCTCTTCATCTCTACGGCGTCCCCCGGCTTGAGCGTCGCCTCCTGCTCCCGCTTAAAGGCCATGCCGGAAAACGCCACGAAGTAGATCAGGATGCCCGCGTGGACGATGTACCCGCCATATCTCCGCCGGTTGCGAGCCATCAAACGTCCCAGCGCCAGCATCGCTGATTCACCGTGCATCCGGCGGCGGGCCCGAACCCCTCGATAGAACTCCTGCACGATCGTTCCAGCCACGAACCCGGAGAGCGTCAGCGCAGTCACCGCGTAGAAGTCATGGACGCCGAGCCCCAGAAGCAGGGCCAGCGTCACCAGAGCGGCGGCTACGGGAGCGATGAACTGCCGCTTCAGGTTGGCTGTAGAGGCCTTCCGCCAGGCGATGAGCGGCCCGATACCGGTGAGGCACAGCAGCAGTAATCCGAGCGGGATGTTGACCCGGTTGAAGAACGGCGCGCCAACCGTAATCTTGGTGCCCCGCACCAGCTCGGAGAGGATGGGGAACAACGTCCCCCACAGCACCGAGAAAGCGATGCCCACGAACAAAAGATTATTGAAGAGAAACGCAGCTTCCCGGCTGACCACCGACTCCAGCTGGACTTCGGCCTCCAGCAGCTTCCACCGGGTGTGCAGCAGGGTGTACGACAGCACGGCCGCCACTACGAGAAAAGCAAGAAAGAAGTAGCCGACGTCGGACTGGGTGAAGCTGTGCACGCTCGCGATCACGCCGGAGCGGGTGATGAAAGTGCCGAAGATGCTGAGCAGAAAAGTCCCGATGATCAGGCTGAAGTTCCATCGCTTCAGCATTCCGCGTTTTTCCTGGATCATCACCGAGTGCAGGAACGCGGTCATCGTGAGCCAGGGCAGGAAGCTCGCGTTCTCGACCGGGTCCCAGGCCCAGTATCCGCCCCACCCCAGCTCCACGTAGGCCCACCACATGCCGAGGGTGATGCCGATAGACAGGAAGAGCCACGACAGCAGAGTCCACTTCCGGATGGCATGTATCCAGCCCAGGTCCAGCTTCCGGGACAGCAGTGCCGCTACCGCGAAGGCGAATGGGATGGTGATGCTGATATAGCCCAGGTACAGCATGGGAGGATGGATCACCATGCCGACGTTCTGCAACTGAGGATTGAGGCCTCTTCCGTCCGGAGGGGTGAAGTCGAGCCGCTCGAACGGATTCGCCGCGAAGATCATCACGCTTACGAAGAAGGTGATTACGGCAGACGTCACCCCGGCGACATAGGGCATGAGTTGGGCGAAACGCCGCGGCGTGAGCAGCTGGGCGGCGCTGGCGAAAATGGAAAGCACCACGGCCCAGAACAGCAGTGAGCCCTTCTGGCCGGCCCAGAATGCCGAAAAGACGTAGGCCGGCGGGAGGTTCCTCGACGTATAGGCCCACACGTACTCGATGTTGAAGTCGTGCGTGGCCAGTCCTTTCCAAAGCGAAATCGCTGCGACCAGAAGGCAACCGCACACGAGATAAACTGATCGCTGGATGGTGTCGGCGAGCTGAGGACGAGCCTGCCAGCGGCCGGAGAAGGAGAGCACCACGCCCCATAGGCCGAAGAGAAAGGCGGCCCACAGCGCAAATTCACCCAGGAGTGTCATGAAGTGTCAGGCTTCGGCGGCGGCCTCGTAGCGGGAGCCGCATTTGGCGAGCACCGTGGTGGCGCGGATGACGCCGTCCCCGTTGAGACGGCCCTCGACGATGACTTCTATGTCGGAAGCATCTGTGAAGGTGTCGGGGACCAAACCCTGGTAGGTGACCGGGTACGTCTTGATTCCGTCGGATACCTGGAAGTCAATTCGCTGGGCGGCTCGGTCGCGCCTGACTGATCCGGGCACGACCTTGGCCCCCAGTTTGAAGCCGACATTTCCCACAAAGGTCGAGTCGGCCGCCGCCTTGGCCGCGAGCTCGGCCGGAGTCAAAAAGTAGACGCCGGTCTGCTTCACCCCCTCGGCAATCATGAATCCCACGCTGCCTACGATGAGGGCGGCACCTACAATGAATTTCCGACCTGCCTGCATCACGAAGCTCCGACCGGTTGAGATCTCAAATATATCCCTCCCGCTACCTTCCGCGCGGCTATGCTCAGCGCCGGCTCGAGGGAGGCACGATGCCGTTGATTCGCAGGTAGGTGACGAGGTTGCCGTAGTGCTCGGCGTTGTGGTTGGCGTTCAGTCCCAGCGCGTACAGGCGAGTTCTCTGCTGTCCGAACAGCTTGGTCGTCTGCTGTGCATTGCGGTCGGATTGGGCGTAGGCCTTGGCGCAGTACTGGGTGGAAGCCTTCAGTGCAGCAACCAGATCCGCCTTTCGCGTGCGGGTTTTCTCGATGTCGTCTTCCTGTCGCTCCGGCTCCCCCAGAGCCGCCGCACAGAACAGATATTGGGCGCCGGCCACGTGGCCTATAAGCTGCCCGAAGCTTCTCACCTCCGGGGTGGGCCGATACGCGTAGGTCGATTCGGGCAGCTCCTCGGCGACAGTCGTGATGTACTCGGTTGGCTGCTCCCACAGCATGCGCGCCGTGCTCACGGCCGGATTACTGGCGTTTGCGGTCTTGTTGGTTTGAGCCGACAGGGAGGTGCCTGCACTCAGAACCACTGCGGCTGATACAAGGATTGCTCTCATACGCTCGCTCCGGAAAAATAAGCCTCACTGGGATGCTGAAGGTTGGTTCCGGCCCCACGCCAGCGCTGCGGCAATTGCCCGATGCCAGCCCGCCAGGAGGGCTTCCCGCGATTGCCGAGTCATACGCGGTTCGAATCGAGTGAACCGCCGGCGTCCAACGAAATCAGCCGAGCTCTTCCATATGTCCAGTGCAAGCCCGGCCAGGCCGGCTGCGCCAAGAGCGGTGGTCTCTACCAGGTCGGGCCGCTCGACCGGTATCCCGAGCAGGTCCGCCTGAAATTGCATCAACCAGTCGT
>DASPKB010000200.1:0-2230 GCA_035628315.1 Gemmatimonadales bacterium
GAAGTCACCGGCGACCTGCTCGGCCTTTGCCGCGTCCGCCCCGTAACGCTCATCCGCCCTCGCGACGGTGCGCGCCACCCTCCAGAACAGGTCACGCGGACTTTCGACTGGCGTCCCGGACTCGTCCTTCAGCAGATAGCGTTTTTCGAGTACCGTGATCGCATTGGGCGAAAGCCGGACCGCGTCCCGTGGGGTGGACGATTGCATGGAACTCCCCGCTTGTTGAGGTATTGGTCTCAGAGGGCCAGCGTCTACTTGGCAGCAGGCTCAGCTACTGCACCGACCCAACCCAGCCTGTCACTTCCAACCGAAACGGAAGGCCAAAGTAGGTTTTCGACCGGACCCGGACAATACCGCGAGAAATGCACGGAACTACGTGCGATACTGCTGTTCACATCACAAATATAGTCGCTGTCGAGATGTGGAGAACGTGAATTGTTGCGGATAACACAGGCCGGAGAAGGCGAAGAGGCGGAAAGGGGGGAGAGGGCGTCAGGCAGAACCGCGGGTAAGCGGATATTTGCCGGCTCGATGGGCCCGAGCTTCCTTCACGTAGTGCTTCCAGGTACCCGCTATCCTTTCGGCCAACGCTGAGTCTACCTGGCGAACGATCCGGCCAGGTACCCCCATCACCAGCGAGCCGGCGGGCACCTGCATCCCTTCGGGCACTACTGCCCCTGCTGCAACGACACTGCCGGCACCAATACTTACCCGGTTGAGCAGCACGCTGCCCATGGCGATGAGGCAATCGTCTCCCACGCTGCATCCGTGCAGGATGACCCGGTGCCCCACTCCAACCCGCTCGCCGACAGTACACGGAACTCCGGCGTCTACGTGCACTACGGTGCCGTCCTGAATGTTCGAGCGGGCTCCAATCACGATGGGGGCCATATCACCCCGGACCACAGCGTTGTACCACACGCTGGCGTCCTCACCCAGCGAGACGTCCCCCATGACCACCGCGGTCGAGGCGATGAATGCAGAGGGGTGAATTGTGGCCATGGCGTGCTACTGATTCAGTGCTGGCGGGAACAACATCTGGGTCCACGCTTCGACCGGAGCGCCGTCCTTGATGGCCGGATGCCAGGTTACCGTCCAGACGAAGTTCCGAACGGCACGCTCGAATGCCGGATCGTTCGAGGGCCGAAGCCGCATGATATCCACCGTCCGGCCTTCGCTGGAGACCTTCACCCAGAGGAGGGATGGCCGAGGTGCAGGACCGGCATCAGGCGGCAGTGCCACGAATGGCGGATTGACCGGCTTGGGCCGTTCCTCGAAGCAGGATCCATCGGCGTTATAACCGGGCCCGGGAACACACCCGGCCGCGGTGCGCCGTTCGGCAGGACGGCTCGGGGCCGGCGCGCCGATCGGAACCAGCTCAGGAGTCAGTTCCTGCACCTGCCCCGGCCGTACCACAATGGTATCGGAGTAGAAGTTGTACTTCGGTGCCGAGATGGCGAGTGCGTGGGGCCCCGGCGGCAGACGGGTGAGCGCCTGCGTAACCGGCTGCTCATCGATCATGACTGTCGATCCCCGGGGAAGTCCGATCAGTCGAATCCCTCCACTGTCCACCGGGCCAACGACATCCGGAGTAGTCGTAACTGGAGCGGAGTCCGCGGGCGGGCGGACTGGTGTGGAATCCACTGAGTTGGCCGTATTGGCGACCGGCGAAGCGGCGGTGTCGCGCGGGATTACCGGCGACTTGGCCGCTGTCGTGTCGGTTCTCGAGAGAGTGTCGCGTACCGCGACAGAATCCGGGTTGGGATCGGCTACTGCAGGACCGGGGGCAAACCCTCGCGCCTGGTAGTAATAGAAGCTGCCGCCGGCTACGCCCAGAATCGCGAGCAGGATCCAGAGCCAGGCCCAGGAGGACGTCGAGGTCCGCATTGCTACCGACCGGTCAGCCACCCGGCGCGGTACCTCTCGCCGCTCCCGTGGCGTCAGGCGCCGGTTGACCAGGGGCGAATCGAGCGGCGTGGTGGGCTGGCTCACGATGGGCGGAAAGCCACCGCCGCCCGTGACTCTGGCACCGGAGCCGGCAACTACCGCCGCAGTAGGAGTGAGGGTCGCGAGGCTGGTACGCACCGCACCCGCGGCCGCGATCGGCTGGCCCTGAAAGGAGGCGATGAGCTCCTCACAGGTTTGAAAGCGATCAAACGGATCCTTCATCAGCATCCGCTTGATTACCTCGAATAGCCGGCGCTCGTCCGCGGTCACCAGGCTGGGTGTC